>JAFGKR010000046.1 GCA_016928515.1 Bacteroidota bacterium
GAGCGGGAAACGAGACTCGAACTCGCGACATCAACCTTGGCAAGGTTGCGCTCTACCAACTGAGCTATTCCCGCACATCACCTCAATCACCGAGGTGAATACAAATATAGGATTCGAGCGGAAAAAATGCAAGATCAGAGTGGAAAAACTGACGGCAAGCCGCTCGACGTCATCAGATGAAATCGTCCTTGTGAAGATTGTGCTTCCGCATTTTCTTGACGAAGTTCGTGCGCTCAACGCCGAGTTGCTCCGCGGCGCGGGTCTGGTTGCCATTGTTCGCACGCAGGGCCTCGATGATCAGCTTCTTCTCGAATTCCTCCACCTGATCCATCAACGGACGTTTGTCTATCTGGTAGGCACGCTGGTTCTGAAGTTCCGCCTTCAATGCATGCGCTACTGTATGAACATCGATTTCCTCGGACTCGGCGAATATCGCGAGCTTCGTCACCACGCTGTCCAGTTCGCGAACGTTCCCCCGCCATTCCTGCTTTGTCAGCAACTCGAGTGCAGCTGGTGAAAAGAAATGGTTCTGCAGGGTATGTTCCCGGCAGGCGTTCGACAGCAGGTGATGGACAAGAGGCGGGATATCCTCGGAGCGCTCACGCAACGGCGGGACATGAATCGCGAATTTGTTCAAGCGGAAATACAGGTCATCGCGGAATTCCCCGTGTTGAATCAGCTCCGGCAAATATTTATTCGTTGCGCTGATGACACGCACATCCACATCCCGTTCCTGTGTGTCCCCGACACGCCGGACCTTCCCGTTGTTGAGTACGTGCAGCAGCTTCTGCTGAAACGTGACGGACGTGTTTCCGATCTCGTCGAGAAAAATCGTTCCGCCGTCCGCTATTTCGAACAGCCCCTTCTTGTCGGTGTGGGCGCCGGTGAACGATCCCTTGACATGACCGAAGAGTTCCGACTCCAGCAGCGTCTCCGTCAACGTACCGCAATCGACACTGACGAAGGGCAGCTCACGCCGCTCACTCAATCGATGGATGGCCTTTGCGATCATTTCCTTCCCAACACCGCTCTCTCCCGTGATAAGCACCGAGACCGTTGTCTTCGCTACTTTCTCCGCCATGCCCATGATCTGCTCGATGGCTTTGCTGGCGCTGACGATACCGAGATCCTTCATCACTTCTTCGATGGTATCGGACATACCCTTTGGGCGCTTGGACTCGATCGCCTGCTTCACCGATTCCTTGAGCTGCACGAGATCGATTGGCTTGGCGAGGAAGGAAAACGATCCCTTCTTCGCTGTCTCAATGGCAACCGGAATGTTGTATGCCTGTCCCGTAATCATGATGACGGGAACTTCGGGATGGTTTTGAACAATCTCCGTGAGAACCTGGCGGCCGTCCATCTGCGGCATGAGGATATCGAGGAGGACCAGTTCCACCGTCTGGACCTGCATGAGTTCCAATGCTTCGATGGGATTTTGCTTGATGACGGTTTTGTAACCTGAATGTTCGAGGATTTCGGATACGGTGGTGCAGAAATCTTCCTCGTCATCCACGATGAGAATAGTGGGTTTATCCATAACGTCCTGTCAGAATTTTGTGACCGGTAAACGAATCTGAAATGTAGTTCCAAGACCCGGGGAGGAATTGAACGTGATTTCCCCGTGATGCTCCTGTATGATTTTCTGGACGATGACCAGGCCGAGCCCGGTCCCGCCCTTGCTGTGGGTGGAAAACGGCCGGAAGATGCTTTTTTTCACTTCATCATCCATGCCGACGCCGGTGTCCTGGATGGTGATCTCGACGTACTCGCCTGGCCGGTTGATCCATTGTCCCGGCGCGGTGGCGATGATGATGCGGCCGTCACGCGACCCGACCGCGCGGATGGCATTGTCAAGAAGATTTTCGACCGCCTCGGGAAAATGCGCAATGTCGATCCCCACTCTTGGCAGATTGCGATAAAAATGCGTGAGGATCTCAACGTTGCGTGTGATCTTCGAGCGGTACTCATCGGCGATATTCTGCAGAATGATGTTCACGTCGTTGGGAAGCAGGTTCATCTGCTCCTTGTTGGCCAGCCGCGTCAGATTGTGCACGATTTCATTGAGTTTCCGTGACTCTCCCACGATGCGATCAATGTATCTGGTGGTTTCCTCGCTCGGACTGTTCTCGCGTTCGTTTAGCAGCATTTCCAGATGCTGCGCAGTGAGGGTAATGGTGGATAACGGTGTCTTGGCCTTGTGCGCGACGTGCTGCGCGACACCCGACCAGTTCACGCGGCGGTCTTTCTCGATCGCTTCGGTGATGTCGGCGAGAATCATGATGAACCCGTCGAGCCGCTTGCTTTCACTGTATAGTGGATATGCTTTCACGATCAGCGTGCGCATCATTTTTCCGTGATTGTACACGACTTCCCGTTCCACGGTATGACGTGAACTGCGCACCTCCTCGAAGATCTCGAGGATCTCCGGTGAGGGGGCATTCTTCAGGTAGTACGTGTATTCCTCGGACATCGAAACGTATTCATCGAGGCCGAGCAGTTGCTTCGCCGCCCGATTCATCAGCTGGATGTCCGTGGATCGGTCGAACATGATCACAGCGTTCGACTGCAGGCTGTCGAAGATTCGCTGTTCATGCCGTCCGAGACTTTTCGCATAATTCCGTAAACCGATGACAAAACCGGCGAGCACGAGAAGAAGCAGTACCGTCTCCGTCCGATAATGCTCCCACAGAATGGTGAGACTAAATTTCTCCTCGAAATACTCTTCGATGACCGATTCACGCAGATCAGGTGGGACTTCCGACGGCTCCGCGAGAGGATCCTGCGCCGCCAGAGAGAGCGGGACAAAGAGGAGTATAAGGAGGAGTGTGTGGCGTTTCATGAAGACCGGTTATCTGTATGCCAGATCCTGAAGGATCTGTTGATATGTTTGAATTAACGGAAGTTTCCGTTCCTGTGCAATGCGACGGCATTCCTCATACTCGGGAACCTGCCGGCGCTGTTCCCCCGTGCCGATGACTTTCACGGAGACGGTTCCGAAACGCGTCTCGACCTGGCGGATTTCGCGCGGGAGAGCGTGACGTTGAACCTGGCGCATCCGGACACCGGCCGTCGTGCTCTCTGCATAAAGGATGCCGAGCATCTGCTCCCGTTGCGTCTCCGGAGCGAGGACGCTGAGTACATGCGCCGGTCGTCCCTTTTTCATCAAGACCGGTGTCAACCACACATCGCATGCCCCGGCATCGAAGAGATGTTCGAAGATAGAGGGATACAGCTCGGGATTCATGTCGTCGATATTCGTCTCCAGCTGAAGGAGCTGCTCGTCCTGACCCGCGACAGGGAGATTGCCCACCAGCAGTCGCAGAAGATTCGGGGTGCCGGTGATCTCTTTCGATCCGGCACCGTATCCGATGGCCGAAATGGTCAGGGGTACGGCACGATCCATGATACCGGCCGAGAGTGTTGCCACAATCGTCGCACCAGTGGGTGTGGTCAGCTCATGCGGGATATCCGTGAGTTCAACCGGATATTCCTTCAGAATTTCCATGGTCGCCGGGGCCGGGACCGGCATGATGCCATGCTGCGTTCGAATCGTACCTCCCGAACCGGTACGGACAGGTGAAGTGTAGACACTCTCTATCCCCAACGCTTCGATGCAGATCGCTGTGCCGACGATATCGATGATGGAATCGATCGCACCCACTTCGTGGAAATGTACCTTCTCCACCGTCGTGTCGTGGACATGTGCTTCGGCCCGTGCAAGGATGAGAAACATTGCCGTTGCGCGCTCACGAACGGAAGCCGGCAGCGTGGAAGCGCCGATCAGTTCTGCGATTTCGGGGTATCCGCGGTGATGATGTTCGTGTGATCCGGAGTCCATCAGGACATCGATTTTGACCGCATGAATACCATTGCGTGTGACGCTTCGTTGTGAGATTGCATATCCTTCGAGGGGAAGCTTTCGAAGTTCATCCCGCAGAAAATCGAAGGAGACTCCTGCACTGACGCAGGCACCGAGTGTCATATCTCCACTGATCCCGGAGAGGATATCGAAGTAGGCTATCTTCATTCGGCCACGCGATATTGGTTGATCTGTGTGCGCAACTCCTCTGCCGCCTGACGTGCAAGAACTGCGAAATCTTCTCCACTGCCGGCGTAGATGATACCGCGGCTGGAGTTGAATACGGCACGACCGCCCGTCGCTGCGATCCCGGCGCGGACGGAAAGTGCGACATCTCCGCCCTGCGCTCCCAGTCCGGGGATGAGCAGGGGAAGATCATCCACCATGCCGCGGATCTCCTCGAGTTCGAAGGGATGCGTCGCACCGACCACGAAACCCAGGTTCCGGTGCTCATTCCATTCCATTGCACTGCGGATGACATGTTTGTACACGGGTTGGCCGTCCACCTGCAGGTACTGAAAGTCCTGAGATCCCCTGTTCGATGTCAGTGCGAGTACGAACACCCCGCGCTCCGCGTGCCGCAGAAACGGTTCGACCGAATCGTAGCCCATGTATGGCGCCACCGTGGCGGCATCAAAGCCAAGATCGTCGAAAAGCGCCTGGGCATACATCGCAGCCGTATTGCCGATGTCTCCACGCTTTGCGTCACCGATGGTCAGAACCTCCGCGGGTATGGCATCCAGCGTTCCGCGCAACACGTCGTAACCGGAACGTCCCATGGACTCATAGAACGCGAGGTTCAGTTTGTAGCTCTGCACGATATCCGCCGTCGCTTCGACAAGAGCACGGTTGAAGTGCAAGACGCCGTCCGCCTGCGAGCGCAGATGAGCAGGGATTTTTGCGGGATCGGTATCGAGTCCCACGCAGACAAGACTGTCGTGTGCGCCCGTCACCGCATCCAGTTTTTCCAAAAAATGCATCGGATACTTCAGTTTTGGAGAAAAATGTGTAACATGTAAAAATAGATGCCTGCCGGGTGAAAGGCAATGAAACTCGACGTCCTGCCTGTCTGCAGGAAGAAAAAGTTGACCGGCATCCCCTGTATTCGAAACGATTCAACGTTTTACCACCATGTCAGCACCTGTACCGCAAAAAATCCGTCTGACTGATGACAGGAAGGCCCTGCAGATCACCTGGTCGGACGAAGTCGTCTGCACCTACCCGATGCCCCTGCTGCGCAAGAACTGTCCCTGTGCGACCTGCCAGAAGGATTTCGAGGAAAAGGGAAGTTTTTATATCCCACTCTTCACCGCGGAGTCCCTGCACCTGATGGACGTGCGCCAGCAGGGACACTACGCTATCCAACTCGTGTGGGGTGACGGCCACCACTCGGGGATCTACGACTATCCATACCTCCGCACCCTCTGCCCTGAAATCATCGCGAGTGCCGGAACGGAATCGTGACTGCGGATAAGCATCCAACGATCAAGGAGCAGACGCCGGATCTGCGGCTGTTTGAGCTTTTTCACAGGGACTCCCCGGCGAATCTTCTCATCGAACGCCTGCCCACACCCGGACGCTGCCTGCAACTCCACGGTGTTCATGGTTCTCTGAAAGGCATATTGCTCGCAGAGCTTTTTCGCCGCACAGGACGGCAGCTCGTCGTGATCAGC
>JAFGKR010000264.1 GCA_016928515.1 Bacteroidota bacterium
CACGACCTCCCGCAGATCAACGTGATGGACGTCGACGCCTCCATCAACGAACGCGGCGGGAAATACGCCGGCATGGAGCGCTACGAGGCCCGCAAACAGATCGTGGAGGATCTCGAGACGCAGGGACTGCTCGAGAGAATCGAGGACTACACGCACAGCGTCGGCTTTTCCGACCGCACCGATGTGGCGATCGAACCGTACCTGTCGGACCAGTGGTTCGTCTCCATGAAGTCCCTCGCCGAACCCGCGCTCGAGGTCGTGCGCGACGGTACGGTGAAGTTCTATCCCGAGCGCTGGGTGAAAACCTACGAGCACTGGATGACGAACATCCGCGACTGGACCATCTCGCGGCAATTGTGGTGGGGACATCGCATCCCCGTCTACTACTGTGACGCCTGCGGCTGGCAGGATGCGCTGCACGAGATGCCGGGCGCTTGTCCTGCCTGTGGGAATTCCGACCGGCTGCGGCAGGACGACGACGTGCTCGACACCTGGTTCTCCTCCTGGCTGTGGCCGTTCAGCGTGCACGCGTGGCCGGAGGACAGTCCCGACCTGCGGTATTTTTATCCCTCCAGCGTGCTGGTCACGGGCCCGGACATCATCTTCTTCTGGGTGGCCCGCATGATCATGGCGGGACTCGAATTCATGCCCGGCATCCCGCTTCCCGACGGCTCCCCGCGCACGGAGACGAAGGATCTCGTCCCCTTCCATTCCGTGTATTTCACCAGCATCATCCGCGACGAGCAGGGCCGCAAGATGTCGAAGTCCCTCGGCAACTCACCCGATCCCCTCGACGTGATCGCCGAATACGGGGCGGATGCTCTGCGCTTCACGGTCACGTACCTGGCGCCGCTGGGACAGGACGTACTCTTTTCCACGCAGAAATGCGAAATCGGGCGGAACTTCGCCAACAAGGTCTGGAACGCCGGACGCTTCCTGCTGATGAACAAGCAGAAACTCGAGGAGCAGGGGGATTGGCAGTTTCGCGAAGGACACTGGCATCAGAACGAAGCGCTCGTCCATCTCGCCGTCACGACCCCGCGGATGGAACTGGAAGACCGCTGGATATACAGCCGCCTGCACGAGGCCATCCTTGCGCTGAACGAGGCGATGGACCGCTACCGCGTCAACGAGATGTCGAAGACCTTGTACGAGTTCATCTGGCACGATTTCTGTGACTGGTACATCGAGCTGATCAAGGACCGCCTGTATGCGCAGGATGAAAAACTCAAGCGCCTCACACTGGAGCGGGCGCTGTATGTGTATGATGCCATCCTGAAGTTGCTGCATCCGGTGATGCCGTTCATCACCGAGGAGATCTGGCACAAGATGGAGCCCGGACGTGAGAGCTACAGTATCATGAATCAGCGTCTTCCGGAACTGCATGTGGAATTCATCGATGAGACATCGGTGCTGCGGATGAACTTCCTGCAATCGCTGGTCGAGGGCGTGCGCACGATTCAGGGGGAAATGAACGTGCCTGCGGGGAAATCCTGCGACGTGGTGATCAACTGCCACGACGAGGATCAGGTGGTTGCCGTGCAGGAGAACAGGCATTTCCTCGAGCGGCTCGCACGGATCGCGCATGTGGAAGCGGGCATCGACCTGGCACGACCGGCACTGTCTGCGAGCACCGTCGTCGCGGGAGCGGACGTTTTCGTTCCCCTCGAGGGACTGATCGACATCGATGTCGAGCGCAAACGCCTGCACAAGGAAATCGATCGCGTTACGGGGCTGCTGAAAGGCATTGATTCCAAGCTCGGAAATGCGAAGTTTCTCGAAAACGCTCCGGCAGATGTGATTGAACGCGAGCATGAAAAACAGGTGAGCTTCCGCCGGAACCTGGAGAAACTGCATTCCAACCTGCACAGCCTTGAAAACGAGTAAACAGAACCATTGGCATGTGCGTCGCCGGCTCCTGACGGTCGGTGTCGTGATAGCTGGAGTTGTGCTGCTTGCCGCTTCCGCGCGCGCGCAGACCGAGCCGGAAGCGCCGCGCATTCCCGAGAAACTCTATAACGGATATCAATTTTCGCTCTTCGGCGGAATGAATCTTCTCTATGTAAACGGGGAGTACAACGGGGAATGTCCCTGCGAATTCCTCGGTGACGAAACGAGTTTCAACACGTTTTACGGCGTGTCCGTGAATATTCCCATCTTTGCGGATGCCTCGATCTACCTGCGTGCGGGACGGAATCGCACGTCCACGGAGTGGTTCACCGGCCGGAGCGACAGTCTGCGCTCGACCGCCGGGATCGGACTGGTCGGATCGACGATGACACTGGATTACGACCTGATGCACGTGGACCTGCTGCTGCGTCTCTTCGGGCACATCGACGGTGAGCGCGTGTATCTTGGTCCCAGCTTCGGTTTTGTCCGCGAGAAAAAGGTACGGATCTACGACTCGGAACTCGCCACCGGCAGGAATTACCTGATAGAGGACGGAGATCTGCAGGTGGATCACGATCTCCGTGTTTCCTTCGTCATCGGAGCGGAGTATGCCTTCATCCCGCTGAAAAATCTCTACGTCATCCCCGCAATCGAAGTGGATTACGCATTCTCGAAGATACTTCAGGATCGCAGCACGCGTCCGAACTTCAGTCTGCGTCCCACCTTCTACAGGTTTTACGTCACCGTCGCGTACCAACTCTTCTGATCCGTCATGCGTATCCTTTCTCTCACCGTGCTGCTGCTGGCCGCCTGCGCGGGCGGAGCGCTCCTCTTCTCGATCGCACCGGTACACCGGTCCTCCCCGGAGACCGGATACGACAGGCCGGAGGAGGCTGCGCATTTCTTTCTTGCGCAACGTGCGTGGCCGAGCGGCATTCCCCAAGGAGCGTATGCGCGCGCAGCGGAACGGGTGCGGCACATGGAGCATGCGGGCCTGCGAAAGGCGGAGCGTGG
>JAFGKR010000007.1 GCA_016928515.1 Bacteroidota bacterium
AACGATCACTCATCGGCAACGATCACTCATCGGCAACGATCACTCATCGGCAACGATCACTCATCGGCAACGATCACTCATCGGCAATGCTCACACGCATTCGCCCTGCGAAACTACTGACCTGAGCTTCCGGCAAACATTCGGTCAGCGGAGACCGATCACATTATTCCGTAGAGCATTCCGCTGATCGTAGCCATGACGACGACCAGTGCGACGAAAACGAGGGTTTTCTGTGTGCCCATCACGCTGCGAATGACAAGCATGTTGGGCAGGGACAATGCGGGTCCGGCAAGAAGCAGCGCGAGTGCGGGTCCTTTCCCCATACCGCTTGCCAGTAGCCCCTGAACGATAGGGACCTCGGTCAGAGTCGCGAAGTACATGAACGCCCCGAAAACGGAGGCGAAGAGATTCGCACCGAGCGAATTGCCACCAACCAGCATCGCGACCCATTCGTTCGGGATGAGTCCCTCACCATCCGCAGTGCCTAGGAGGACACCGGCGATGAGCACGCCTGCCGCCAGCAGGGGGAGGATCTGCTTGGCGAAATCCCAACTCGAGATCAACCATTCCCGCGGCTCCCCTTCCTTGCGCGCCGTGAGAATCGTCAGCCCGGCCGTTCCGACGACGAACGCCAGAAGCGGATGCTCGGGAAACACCACGGCAAGAATAATGACCGGAATCATACCGAGTGCCACGTGCATCGGACGCATCCCGAGGACACGCACGAGCGACCATGCCGTCAGCAGCGAGAACGCTCCCGTCAGCCACCACTTCCATTGATATATCAGAGAAAAGAGCCCTGCATCGTCACCGGGTTGTCCCCAGTTCGCAAACACGAGGACACCGACCAGCGAGAAAAAGTGTAACGCCGTTTGCCAGAGTGGCCGGCCGTTTTCCTGATCCGGGATGTTCAATTGGGCAACCGCCTTGTCCCGTTCTTCGCGACGATAGATCACCGCCATGATCAGTCCGATGACAATGCTGAACACGACCGCACCGATGACGCGAGCAAGCCCGAGCTCAAAACCGAGAATACGTGCGGTCAGGATGATGGCGAGGATATTGATCGCCGGACCGGAATAGAGAAACGCAACCGCCGGACCGAGTCCCGCCCCGCGTTTGTGTATACTGGCAAACAGGGGAAGGATGGTGCAGGAGCAGACGGCAAGGATGCTTCCGGAAACGGACGCGATCAGATAGGATTTCCACTTGACGGCGTTCGCCCCGAAGTACTTGATGACGGACGCCTGGCTGACGAATACCGCGATCACACCGGCGATGAAGAATGCCGGGACGAGGCAGAGCAGCACGTGCTCCTGTGCATACCACCGGAGCAGTTCAAACGCCTCAAGAACGGCGTTGTCGAAACGGGGATGGCCGATTGGCATGAACCATGCCGCAACGAAAAACCCGGTGATCCAGAGGAAGGTGCGGAGTTCTTTTTTGAGTTCCATTGGATGTGTCGATGAGCATCTGATGACGGATGCTCACCGATCCTTTCATTTCACATGGCTGTTGAGAAAAAAACCTGCCAGATCAGATAGATTCCCGTCAGGATGAAAAGGACGCCGACAATACGTCGGAACCACTTTTCAAAGGTCTTGATCCGATTGTAAAAACTCCCGATCCCGCTGACGGTGAACGCCAGCAGCCATGCTGCGATGATCACGGGAAGGCCAGTGGCAACGGCGAATACCGCAGGCAGGTACAGTCCATCCGCGCTGGCGACAATCATCGGCATGAGCATCACGAAATACAACACACCGCTGTAGGGACAGAAGGCGAGTGCGAAAAGCATCCCGAGCAGCAGGGCACCGAGATATCCCCCCGAGAGACGCTCTCCCAGTCGGCTGCTGATTCCCTCGATGCCGGGGAATCGAAATTTCAGGACATCGAGCATAAACAGGCCGATCAGAATCAGTATGGGGCCAAGGAGCTTCTCGCCCCATCCCTGGAATATTCGTGCGATATCGAAGGAACTGGCCCCGAGATAGATGATCACTCCGAGGCCCGTGTATGAAACGGCGCGGCCGGCGGTGTAGATCAATCCCTGGTAGAACACCCGCTTCCGGTCACGGATGTCCTTTCCGATATATCCGATCGCCGTGATGTTCGTGGCAAGAGGACAGGGACTGATTGCAGTCATCAGTCCGAGGATCAGGGCTGACAGGACGGGCGCCTCTGTAGAGTCGAGAAGCTGCTGCAATACCTCCATACCGGGTTACTTCAACATCTTGTCGACTGCGGAAATCAGGCTTTCCTGCAATTTGTCGGGACTCGAAAGCGCGTACTGGAAGGCTTTCGCGGTGAGGTCGACTTTTTCCTTTCCACTGCAGACGAGCAGCGAGGAACCGGCGATTTTGTATTTCTCCACCAGACCCTTGTTTGCATCCTTCTCGATGTTGATGGATTTGAAGACGACCCGCTTGGTCTCTGCGTACTGGTCCTTGATGATCCCGCGCGAAATCCGTTCGATGCTGAGGCAGGTCTTGCAACGGCGGGAGCTGTGGAAATAGTACACGTATACGTCTTCCGCTTTGACGGTCTTCCCACTGTCTGATCTCTGTGGTGATACGGTGTCTGCAATCGAAACACCGGCGAGGAGGAACGTCAGGCCCACCAGCATGGTCATTATGCGAACGATCATGATCTGCTCCTTTCTGTGTTATGATTTCAGCAATTGTGTGATTTCGTGTGCGGTGGGGACACGGCCCTTGACCAGCACCTTCTCATCGACGACGAGTGCGGGGGTGGTCATGACACCGTAGGCCATGATATCCATGATATCATCGACCTTGGAAACCTCGGCGTCGAGGCCTTCAGCGGCGACGACGTCACGAACACGCTGCTCGAGGGTCAGACAGTTGGGACATCCGGGACCCAGAATTTTAATCGTCATGGTCATTTCCTTCCTTGGAATGGCGTGATAGGTGAGGAATCGGATGCGAGGAACTGCAGAAGTTCATCCCGCATTTCGTTCCATGCCGCACGATTGATGCAATACTTGATTTTCGGCGGATTGATTTCACCTTGAATCAATCCGGCCTCTTTCAATTCCTTGAGATGCTGCGACAGTGTGCTGCGGGCAATGGGCAGCACCTCTGCAAGATCACCGCTGTAGCAGCAGCTCTGTGAATTCAGCAGCTCCAGGATATAAAGGCGCACCGGATGCGAAAGGGCTTTTGCGTACCGTGCCAGAGTGGTATTGAGAATGATTTCAGGGGTTTCCTGCATTGCTGTATCCGTTCGTAAGAAAGAAATGTTGTCCTGTTCACTGCCAAGCGAATTCCGTCGACAAGGCGACACTGCCATGCATTGGATTGCCTTTCTCCTCCGGTATCCAGAGTTCGCCATGCACGGAAAGACGGAGCCCTCTCGCGGCAGTCCACACCGCACCGATCATACCCGCCTGCCCGGCAGCAGTTGTGATCATGGAAGGACTTTCCCCGGGGAGTCCATCGGACTCCTGAACGATCACGGCATCCCATCGCAGAAACGTCTCCCATGACTCGGTGAGTGTCCATCCCGTAAACACGGATGTTCCGGAAACGTCATCGCGGGTGCCTCCTTCCTGCCGACGGTTCATATCGACACCAACCCGAACAGCGCGGGACGGCCGCCAGCCAATGAAGAGAGAATATACCACGTCCTCGGCCGCCTCTCCCGCGATTCGCATTCCGGTCAGCGAGGCGAATCCGCGGAGGAGAATATCCTTCCCGGACGTCCACGTCAGACCACCTGCGATTTTCATGAATGAATCTTCATCCTGCCGTCTGCGGAATCCTTCTCCATTCGTGAGGGCGACATCCCCACTCAATCCGCTTCCCAGAGTTACGTATGCGATCGCGCCGAGGTCCGCACTCGGGGTCTGATAATAGCGGTCCTGAAATGTCTGCTCGACGAAGCGGAATCCCCAGAAGCGTTCCTGCGTGATGTAGTGATTCTGCAGGATGCTGCCGAACTGCAGAGACAGATCGGGATGCGGCGTCCAATCCGCATATGCAAATTTCAGCGTCATCGTATGCCCGGACCCCTCACTGAGGATATGATTTTCCGCACTGGCGGATCTGGTCGGCAGGCCCATATCGAGAATAACCACGGCCTTCCATGCCGGATTGAATATGTGCCGGTATCCCACATGCGAACGGGTGAATCCATACCCGAAAGAAGGCACCGCAGTCTCATCCCATGCATGACGGTAGTGAAAAAACACCTGCGCCAGCGGCCCGCTTCGGAGTTCGGCCTTGGCGGGAGCCGTCGTGTCGGCGGAAATAGATTGCGCGCGCATATGTAGGCCGCTCCCCGTCAACAGGAGGAAGACAGTACCGAATACGATGAAGGCAAGTCGTTTTTCCGGATTTCGCATCAGGTGTTGAATCACAGGTGTTTCGTGAGAAAAGACGCGAACGTTTCGTACTTCGTAAACATACGAAATGATTGCCGGCAGTGCAAGTGATTCGGAGTCAATTCTCGCAATCTTTCGGGGGAGAACGGCATGACCATCCGGTATGCAAAGCGAAAAAAATCGCGGGGCAGCGAGTGCCCCGCGGACGAGCAAGCGGCCCCCATGAGAAGTACTATTTGGCCAGGACCATCTTGCGCGTCTGTTCGAAGGAACGGGCCTTGATGCGGGCGTAGTAGGTACCGCTGGAAAGCGTTTGACCGAAATCGTTGTTTCCGTTCCACGTCACTTCATAGGTTCCGGGATTCATGTAATCGCCGTTGATCAGTGTGATCATCAGGCGGCCGTGCCCGTCGTACACACGAAGATACACGTGTTCGCCGCGCGTGATGCTGAATTTCAGATTCGTTCGGGGATTGAATGGATTCGGATAATTCTGAGCCAGACTGAATCCGAGCCCTGCACCACCGATTCCACGGATACCGCTGGTCGTGTGGGGATCGCCGTGACAGGTCTTGCACTCCATGTTCGATGCGACGGTATTCAGCATTCCCGATCCGTGGCATGCCATACATGCCGTCACCTCCTGCGGGACGACATACACGGGATTGAAGTGGCCAAGAAGATTCTCATTCAGGAGGAATGCGGCATACGCAGCACAGTCCCCGGTCACACGTCCACAGCGCTCCTTCCTTTCGAGATCACCGACTTTCTTGTTCGCCAAATCGCACCACATGGTCACGGACGCGTGACAGAGCGGGGACCCGGCGGTATTTTGCGGAAGTGCTTCATTGACTTTGTTCTGACCGTATCCCTGGTCGATGGCAAGCTGATTGCTGGCGTCCGTCGGAAGCCGTGCCTGTGTGTACCAGCCGAACAGTTCATTGATCAACTTGTCTGATGTTGCTTTGTCCGTTACGAGGGAAATCAGTGCCGCCGCACCATTGATGGCACCACATGTCACCCCCCCACCCTGCATCTCCACCGTGTCCGTATATCATGATCTCGCAGGGAAATCCTGCGTTCGGATCGCTGAGCTTCTTCTCCAGTTCAGCGACAATCCCGTAAAACGCTCCATACGAACACCCCTTCCCGCTCCAGAAAGCATCGTGCGCGGCAATCCGGACCGCTTCGACATCCAGCTCGGCATATGGCCACGGCCACACCGCAGCCTTGGTGAATGCGGTCAGCGGTTTTACGACCAGTGTATTCAGGACGGTCGCGCCAACCGCGACTCCCACTGCATACTTCGTTCCCGTTTGAGAAACTGTTTCCTGGTAAGACGATCGCTCATAGTGCTGCTCCCTGTGATGCATGGAAGTGCTATCTGAACTGCCCGACCCTGTGACCGGACAGCTGGTGATGCGGGAAGGAGCGGTGGGATGCACGAACTACAAGTGCAGCGCCTCGATACGCGCGCGGACGCGGGCACGCATGATGTCACGGGAATCCTGAACCAGATCCACAAATGCCGGATCCGATATCCGGAACATGGTTTTCGTTCCGTCTTTCCGACTGAGGAAAACACCGGCCTGAATGAGAATCTTCACATGACGCGATACGCTCGACTGTTCGATATCGAGCACAGTGGGAAGTTCACATTGACAATGCTCCCCGTCTCCCAGATACTCAAGAATCCGTAAACGCTTTGAGTGTCCCAGAGCGGAAAAGAGGTTCGCGAGCATGCGCAACTGTTCCATGATCTTTCCAATGTTGCTTTCATGCAAATATTTGCATGAATTCATTAAAAGTCGACCTGCAATTTCACCGCTCGTTTCGCGTTACCGGTCTATGATGTATCTTTAAACAAGAAACGAATTGAGTCTATCTCCGCAGCACCTATCACGAAAGGATCTCCAATGGATCTCGACGTCCTCTTTCTTTCCCGCTTTCAGTTCGGCCTCACCATCATGTTCCACTACCTGTTCCCTCCGCTGTCCATCGGACTCGGAGTGATCATGGTCGTGACGGAAGGGACGTACCTGAAAACAAAGAATAAACAGTACGAAGCCATGGCGCGCTTCTGGACAAAGATTTTCGCCGTGGTGTTTGCAATGGGTGTGGCGACCGGCATCGTGATGGAATTCGAGTTCGGCACGAACTGGGCAACATACTCCCGCTATGTCGGCGACGTGTTCGGTTCGCCCCTCGCCGCCGAAGGCATCTTCGCCTTCTTCCTCGAATCCGGCTTCCTCGCCGTGCTCGTGTTTGGTTGGGACCGCGTCTCCCCGAAAATGCATTTCTTTTCCACTGTCATGGTCTCGCTGGGATCGATGTTCTCCGCGGTCTGGATCGTGGTCGCCAACTCCTGGATGCAAACCCCGACCGGTTACCACATCGTGGGTGAGGGGATGACCGCTCGCGCGGAAATCACGGATTTCTGGGCGATGGTATTCAACCCCTCCAGCGTCGACCGCCTCGTGCATACACTGATCGGCGCGTTCATCCTCGGTGCGTTTTTTGTCATGAGTATCACGGCATGGTATATCCTGCACCGCCGGCACCTGGAAATGGCAAAACAATCGTTCACCATCGCGCTGGTCATTGGGACGATCGCATCGCTGGCGGCGCTGCTCAGCGGACACACGCAGGCCAACACCGTTTCCGTGACGCAGCCCGCGAAGCTCGCCACGTTCGAAGGCCATTTCCGCACCGGTCCAGCGGACCTCTACCTGTTCGGTATACCGAATGCGGAGGAGGAGCGGGTGGATTTCGGTCTGTCAATCCCGGGTGGACTGAGCTTCCTGCTCCACAACGATTTCACCACACCGGTGACGGGACTGGATCAGTTCCCGGTCGAAGATCGTCCCCCGCTGCAGATCCCCTTCCAGACCTATCACCTCATGGTCGCCCTGGGGATGTACTTCATTTTCATCACACTGCTCGCGTCCTTTTTCCGATGGCGCGGGGCGCTTTTCGACAAACGCTGGATGATGTGGGTGTTCGTGTTCTCCATCATCGGTCCGTACATCGCCAACCAGGCAGGATGGATCGCGGCCGAGGTCGGCCGCCAGCCGTGGATCGTCCACGGCCTGCTGCGCACGAGCGACGCCCTCTCCAAAGCCGTGCAGGCGGAAGAGGTGCTGACATCCATCATCCTCTTCACGGTGATCTACCTGTTTCTCCTTGCCATCTGGCTGTACATCATGAACGAAAAAATCAAGGCGGGACCGGAGGAGCCTGCACTTGCCGCGACCGCTAGAGAAGGTGGGTTGCTCGATACCATGACTTCCCGCACGGGAACCGGCGGTCCTTCCCTGACTGATCCACGGGAGAAAACACGTTCATCCGACGACAGCGGAAAGGAGAACAAGTAACATGGATCTCAACATCTTCTGGTTCATTCTGATGGGTGTGCTTCTGACCGGCTACGCCATTCTCGACGGTTTCGATCTGGGCGTCGGAATCGTGCATCTCTTCGTAAAAAAGGACGAAGAGCGGCGCATCCTCATGAATTCCATCGGTCCGCTGTGGGACGGCAACGAGGTCTGGCTCGTCACCTTCGGTGGCGCCATGTTTGCAGCGTTTCCTCATGCATACGCCACGGCGTTTTCGGGCTTCTATCTTCCATTCATGCTTCTGCTCTTCGCATTGATTTTCCGTGCCGTCTCCATGGAATTCCGCAGCAAGCAGGAGATGCGCTGGTGGCGGCGGATGTGGGATGTCGCCTTCACCACGGCGAGCACGATTGGGACTTTCCTTTTCGGCGTCGCGGTCGGAAACATGATGAAAGGACTCCCCATCGGTTCTGATATGGAATTCCAGGGGACGCTCCTCGACCTCCTCGGCCCGTACCCGCTGCTGATCGGCGTGTTCGCCGTGTCCACGTTCGCGATGCACGGATCGATCTATCTGTATCTGAAAACCGAAAGCGATCTGCAGAAACGCATTCACCGCTGGATGTGGACGACATTCGGCATTTTTCTCGTTCTCTATATCTTCACGACCATGGCCACACTGATCAGTCTCCCCAGCGCCGTGACGAATTTCCGTGACATCCCCTGGGCATGGGTGGTGGTCGTACTGAACGTCCTTGCCATCGCCAACATTCCGCGGGCGATCTATCTCGGAAAACCGGGATACGCGTTCATCTCTTCCGCGGCGACGATCGCGGCGTTGACCTTCCTGTTCGGATTCGCCCTCTTTCCGAATATGATCGTCTCCAGCCTCGATCCCTCATGGAACCTGACAATCTATAACGCCGCGTCATCCCAGAAAACCCTGGGAATCATGCGTTGGATGGCGATTATCGGCATGCCGTTCGTGCTGAGCTACACCATCGCGATCTACTGGATCTTCCGCGGAAAAACGAAACTCGGCAAGTTCAGTTATTGAATCTTGGGAGCTCGAAGTCGCGAAGACACGAGGACTCGAAGAGGAAGATGAACACCTTCCTCTTTGTGTCTTCGTCTCCTGGTGTCTTCGTGACCCCGAGAGAAAATTATGCAATCGTTACATCATCGCACAGATAGACGTCCTGGATGGCATTCAGCAGGGCCGCGCCTTCCTTCATCGGACGCTGGAAGGCCTTGCGGCCGGAAATCAGGCCCTGCCCACCGGCACGCTTGTTGATCACCGCGGTCTGCACGGCTTCGGCGAGGTCGCTCGCACCGGAGCTGGCACCGCCGCTGTTGATCAGTCCGGCTCGCCCCATGTAACAGTTCGCCACCTGGTAGCGTGTCAGGTCGATGGGATGATCGGACGAGAGCTTTTCGTACACCAGCTTGTGCGTCTTTCCGAAGTTCACGGCCGTAT
>JAFGKR010000265.1 GCA_016928515.1 Bacteroidota bacterium
GACATCACCGAGCAGCGCCGGGCCCAGGAACAGCTGCAGCGCCGCGACCGACTGACCGCAATGGGAGAGCTCGCGGGTGGCATCGCCCATGAAATCCGAAATCCCCTGAACGCCATCTCCATCATCGCGCAGCGCTTTTACACCGAGTTCGAACCGAAGGCGGACATCGAGGAATATCGACAGTTGAGCAGTACGATCCGCTCGGAAGTACAACGCGCCAACAGGATCATCACTCAATTTCTCGAATTCGCACGCCCTCCCCGCCTCGTGCTGCACGATAGTGACATGACGGACATTCTCCGTGAAAGTGTGGATGTCATTCGCTCGCAGGCACGGATGAAACATGTGCACGTACAGCTCATGGTCCCCGAGAGCCTGCCGATCCGTGCCGACAGGGAAAAAATGCAGCAGGTGTTTCTCAATTTGCTGCAAAATGCGCTGGACGCCGTGGATGATGGAGGAGAAATCAAGTGCATCGCCTGCCGTTCCCGTGACCACGTGATGGTATCCATCGCGGACAACGGCGCAGGGATCCCCGAGGAGCAGCAGGCCAAGATTTTCAATCTTTACTATACTACGAAGGCATCCGGGACGGGACTGGGTTTGAGCATCGTTCATCAGATCATCAGCGAACACGGCGGGGAGATTTCCGTCACGAGTCATCCCGATCAGGGTACAACGTTCCGTATCCTGTTCCGTCCTGCTCCGGAAATCCGGCACGATGATTGATGCATCCCATGTACATATCGATACACACTGAAACGGACCGGATATGAGAGACTTTACCATTCTTATCATCGATGACGAGGAAGCACAACGGAACGCGATCGCCGGTTTCCTCAGGAAACGGGGCTTCCTCGTCGAAACGGCACCGAACGGAACGCGCGGTGTCACCTTCGTTCGCGACCATCATGTTGACCTGGTGCTCACTGATTTTCGCATGCCCGACATCACCGGCGAGGACGTACTTCGAGAGATACGCATGATCAACCCTGCCATCCCTGTGATCCTTATTACCGCCTATGGAAGCGTAGAGAGTGCCGTCGGGATCATGAAGCAGGGCGCATACGATTACGTGCAAAAGCCTGTGGATCTCGATGAATTGCTGCTGAGCATCGAACGGGCACGCGAGCATGTGCAGCTGGTATCAGAAAACCGCCTCCTCCGCGAGCAGCTCGCGGAACGCTACTCCTTCAGCAAGATCATCTCGCAGAGTGCCGAGATGGAGGGAGTACTCAACACAGCGGGTCGTGTGGCAACCAGCAAGGCATCCGTGCTCATCCGCGGAGAAAGCGGCACCGGCAAGGAGTTGATCGCACGTGCCATTCATCAGGCGAGTGAACGACAGAATAAACCGTTCATCGTCGTCAACTGTGCGGCAATCACGGAGACTCTCTTCGAAAGCGAACTCTTCGGCCACGAGAAGGGGGCGTTCACCGGTGCCGACCGTCAGCGTATCGGCAAATTCGAGCAGGCAGACGGCGGCACCCTGTTCATCGACGAAGTGGGGGATATCCCGCTGCCCATCCAGGTCAAGCTCCTGCGGGCGCTGCAGTTCGGACAGATCGAACGCGTGGGGGGATCGGAAACGCTCGATCTCGATGTGCGAATCGTCGCGGCAACCAACCGCAATCTCGAAGAAATGATGGCCGAGGGATCCTTTCGCGAGGATCTCTACTATCGGCTCAACGTCGTGACCATCACCATCCCGCCGCTTCGCAAGCGACGACTCGACATCGGTCCCCTCGTGCAGGAATTCATCAAGAAATACGCGGAAATCAACGGAAAAGACGTCCAAACCATTTCCTCGGAAGCAATGGACCTTCTGATGCGTCATTCCTTCCCCGGGAATGTCCGTGAACTGGAAAATATCGTGCAGCGGGCTGTTGTACTCACACGCGACGACGCCATTACCACACGGGATCTCCCCCCCGGCATCGGGCAGGAGCAACGGCAATCAGAGGAGCGTAACGCAGGAAAGCTCTTCGAGATCGGCGACCTGAACAGCAAAACCGAGCAACTTGAAAAAATGCTCATCGAGAAGGCACTGGAAGAAACAGGCGGGAATCAGGTCCGCGCGGCGGATCTCCTCAACATTTCCGAACGCACACTGCGCTACAAACTTTCAAAATTCCGCTCATGAACCGTGCGTATCGACAAATTCTGCCCTTTCAACTCGACATATTTGTCGAGTAGTACAGATCGATGATGAAAAAATGGTTATTCTGCACCGCCTTCAACAATATTTCATGGCACGGTATTTGAGCTCAATATTGTGACCATATTTCAATCATCGAGGTAATCATGAAAATCGTCGTATTGCTTTTCCTTCCATTTCTCCTCCTCCTCACCGTATCCCTCTCCACAACAGTGAGCGCACAGGAAAAAGCGAGCGGAAAGGAAGTGAAAACCACAGTCCGTGGCGAGAACGCCCAGGAAAAGGGACCACGTTTCGTGGACGAGGATGGCGACGGAATCTGCGACCATCAGAAAGAGGGTCGCCTCGGTCGGAAGCAAAACTCCCGGAACTGCGACGGAACGCATCAGCGCGCCCGTCTGCGTGACGGATCCTGCAGCGACAATACTGCGGCACCCTCCGGGTCCCCGCGGCGTGGGCAGGGAAGAAACAAGTAACGGAACGGCGGGCGGGGTCTTCCCGTCCGCCCCCTTCCAGGAGAACACATCATGATGATCCGCATATATACCATCGCCATCTTGTTGCTCACGGCGCAAGCCGTTTTCGCACAGGAAGAACCCGTGAAGGAAAAACAAACGCCACAGCAGGAACAAGCTGCGCAACAACAAGCGGCACAGCAGCGGAGCGACATTCGCTTCGTAGATGAAGACGGCGACGGCATCAATGACAACGCACTCATGAGGGGACAGCGGGATGGGCGGGAGACCGAAGGCATCCAAATCCGCGAGCGCCGCCGTGATCATTTCATCGACAATGACGGCGACGGCATCAACGACAACCGTTGCAGCGGCGTCGGTATCATGCAGGGGAAACGCCGTGGCCAGCAGAAAGGGGGACAGAAATGATGCGTCTGTTCGCAGGCATCATGCTGATCGGATTGCTTCTTGCATCGAACACGCATGCCCAGTGGTACGGCAGAATTTCCATCGAGAGCGGGTACGACGACAACATGTTCCGGAATTATTCTGCCGTCGACGCTTTGTCATCTGATTTTTCTTTCATGTATGGGTATTTCCCCACCGACGCGAATTTTGCGATCAACTACAGCGGTTCACTGACCACCTTTTCGGAGTATCCCGAGCGGCTGTATACGACACACACTCTCGGATCCTCATATGCATTGACGTACGGAGAGAATGCGAACAACACCCTGACACTGCTTGTCGCCGGCAACGCCCGGTTCGATCGTCAGGATTATGAAATCTACGATTACCGCCAGGTACTGGGTTCCGCATCGCTCAAGCATCAGTTGTTCAACAATCTACCCCTGTTGCTCTCCTACAGGGCTCGCCATCGTTCGTATCCATATTTCGGTGAACTCAGCTATCTCGAGCATTTCGCATCTATCGGAACCATGGCATTTTTCGAGACCCGGACCAGCATCCGTGTGCAGGCGGATCTGGGGATCAAGAACTACTCGTCATCCTTCAGAAGCGCGACAGATCCGGGTATCGACGGTTTCATGGCGGACGGCAGCGGCCTGACACTCGAAGGTGGCGGTCCGGGAGGAAACGGCAATGGCGGGAACAATGACGGTGGAAGTAACAGCGGCGGAAGCAGTTCCGGTGGTGGTCCGTTGAACAGCGGTGGAGCGGGTCGCATGGGCATCAATCACGGGGGCCAGCAGCTGGGGATGGAACAGGGAGTGGAATATCTGATGTATGATGATCCATCGACTGCGCAGCTCAGCGCCTGGATCAATATCGGTCAATCCGTGACCGAATTCACGGGACTCAGTCTTCGTCTGCTGCAACGCTGGAATCTCACCGATCGCGGCCGTGCCTTCGTCGGGGGTGCTGTCGATTTCATCGGTGAAGAGGAACTTTTCGATGATCCGTACAGCTATGAAAGCAGTGAGCTCTCGCTGACGTTGACTCAGATTCTGCCCTGGAGCATGAAGCTTCGCACAGGTGGTTTTTACCTGTTCAAGGAATACGACTATCCCGCGACCCTCGATTATTCGGATCCTGCTGCGGCGCTGCGCAGTGACGACCGCATGGGAGGCTGGCTTACCGTCGAGAAAACAATAGGCGGAAAGTGGCTGCTGTTCAGCGGATTGGATCTCTCGCTGGGCTACGTCTATCTCCGCAACCAATCGAACACGTCGTACTACGATTACTCCAGCAACGCACTGACGTTCGGTATTCGCACGAATTTGTAATCCCTGCGTCACCCGCTTGTGTCAGTCCTTCTCCGGCAGGAAGGTATCCGTCGCCGTGTAAAGCTCCTTTCCTCTGTCATCCAGGTACGTGATGCGCATCCGGTCGTCGAACAGATCGATGCGCACGAAACCCAGGCTGCTGGAGGAGAATTCCGTATTTTTTCCTGACGATGTTTTCCGCTTCCCACCTCCTCCACCGCTGATAATGTACCGCACTCCGTTGATGGGCTTTATCAACTGGAGATCGTGCTCGTGCCCGTCGAGATAGGCACGCACACCGTGCTTCTCCAGCAATGGCGCCAGATGACGGATAAGCGTTGTGTTGTTGCCGTAATGTCCGTGGGAATAGACGGGATGGTGCCCGACAACGAAAATCCTTCTTTCCGTCGCGGCAGTCAAAGCGGAATCCAGCCAGGAAAGATGTGCGACACGTGTCTGTCGGTTCCCGACCAGCAATTGCGTGTCGATACCGACGACACGGAGGGTATTCTTGCCATCCACCGCATGGAAGACGGTAGTCCAGTAGCGCCCCGGCATCTTCCAGCGCGTGACCGATCCGTCGGATAGCACATGGCCTGTATACGTCACCTGGGCGTCGGGATTGTCACGGTAATCATGGTTTCCAAGCACCGCCCAGAACGGGATCGGAAGCCGGTCCACTGGAAAAATGTTCTCGAACTTGCTCCTCCACTGAGGATCGTCGACGCTGCTCACTCCAGAGGGATAAATATTGTCACCGGTACTGATGACGGCCTGCACCGGCAGACGTTGGTGTTCATCGGCCATAACGGAGCCGACTCGTTTCGCACCGGCTCCTCCGGTCCCCCAGTCCCCGATGACGAGCAGGGAGATGCGCGAAGCTTCAGCGGGAGATTCCGTGATCTGCGATCGTTCCGGCTGCTGTGCATGCACGTGTGATACGAGGAGAAACGCAAGAAGCAGAAAGATATTGACGACAGGTGCTTTTTCGTGTTTCATCGGAACTATGATCGTGAAAAAATGCTTTTACTTAGATCTGGAAAGTACTTGCAAAATCACAAGAATTCAACACGGAGCACATCGGCATGAGTCGCATCGTCGTCATCGGATCAGGATTTGGAGGGATGGGATCAGCCCTGCGTCTCCTCGCTCAAGGACATGAGGTCACCATTCTTGAAAAACTGGACAAGCCCGGTGGTCGAGCGTACGTCTTCGAGCAGGACGGATACAAGTTTGACGCGGGTCCGACTGTCATCACCGCTCCGTGGCTGATTCATGAGCTGTTTGAACTATTCGGCAAAGACAGCGCGAAGTATGTCCGCATCGTGCCGGTGCATCCATTCTACCGGATCTATTTCCACGACCGCAGCTTCTTCGAATACAACAACGAGCCGGGATTCATCGAGGAAAACATCCGGAAATTCAATCCGGCCGATGTCGACGGATATCGTGCCTTCATGCGAAAGACCAAACCCATTTTTGAAAAAGGCTTCATCGAACTGGCCGACAAACCCTTCCTGACCATAGGCAGCATGCTGAAAGTCGTTCCGGACCTGGTGAAGCTCGGTTCGTACCGCAGCGTCTATTCCTACGTATCGAAGTTCATCTCGGATCCGCGCTTGCGAATGGTATTCACTTTTCACCCCCTGCTCGTAGGAGGCAATCCCTTCCACACGACATCCATCTATTCCATGATCCATTACCTGGAAAAGGAATGGGGTGTGCATTACGCCATGGGGGGTACCGGTGAGGTGATCCGGGCATTTGCACAGTTGTTCGAGGAGGAAGGCGGGGTACTGCGGCTCAATGCCGAGGTCGAGAGCATCGATGTCGAAAACCGGCGAGCCAAAGGTGTCCGACTCAAGGACGGAAGCTTCATTCAGGCGGATGCGGTCGTTTCCAACGCCGATATCGCCTATACGTATCTCAACATGATCGACCGGGTGCAACGGAAAAAGTACACGGATCGAAAACTGCAGGGCATGCGCTACTCCATGTCCCTCTTCGTCGTCTATTTCGGCACGACACGGCAGTACCCCGGCATTGCGCATCACGACATTATCCTCAGTCACCGCTACCGGGAGCTCCTGGAAGATATCTTCACTCGAAAGGTGCTTGCCGACGATTTTTCACTGTATCTCCACCGGCCGACCGCAACCGATCCTTCGATGGCACCGGAAGGCGGCGACGCCTTTTATGCACTCGTGCCGGTGCCCCATAATGCATCGGGAATCAACTGGACGCAGGAGGGACCGCGTTTCAAGGAACGGATCTTTGATTTTCTCGAAGCGAACTACCTCCCCGCGCTGCGCGCACATCTGGCAACCGAACGGATTTTCACGCCGGATGATTTCGAGACTCGCCTCAACAGTTATCTTGGATCTGCATTCTCCGTCGAACCGGTACTGACACAAAGTGCGTGGTTTCGTCCGCACAACCGCAGCGAAGATGTCGAAAATCTGTACTTTACGGGTGCCGGAACACATCCAGGCGCGGGTCTTCCCGGAGTACTCTCCTCTTCAAAAATCGTTGAGAAGCTTATCGGTCCGGCGAAAGTGAAAACCATCTGACCAGCAGCAGCAGCGACCTCATGTCCACGCAACCTTCGACATCATCGGCTTCAGCTCACCGGGAGTGGTTGATTTACGGTGCCAACGGGTACACCGGAAGGCTCATCGCGGAAGCAGCGGTGAAGCGTGGATTGCGGCCTGTTCTTGCGGGACGGACTGAGGGGAGTATCCGTCCCCTCGCGCAGAAGCTCGGTTGCGATTTCCGGATTTTTTCCCTCGACGATCACGATGCGATTGCGCGAAACCTCGCTGATGTCTTTGCCGTCCTCCATTGTGCCGGTCCGTTTTCCCGCACGGCCGTACAGATGGTGGATGCCTGTCTTGCGACAAGTACTCAGTACGTGGACATTACCGGCGAGATTCCCGTCCTGGAGAGTATCTATGCCCGGCACGAGAGAGCGGTCGCTGCAGGTGTGGCACTGCTTCCCGCAGCGGGATATGATGTGGTTCCGACCGACTGTCTCGCAGCCATGCTCAAGGAAGCCCTGCCTGACGCCGTACGCCTGCGTCTTGCGTTTGCCGGCACCTTGTCGCAAAGTCCGGGCACCTGGAGGGTCACACTTGAAACCATACCACAACGCGGCACGATACGCGAAAACGGAATGCTCCGCACGGTTCCACACGCGTGGAGAATCGAACCGATTCGTTTCGACGACAGAAAACGCTGCACGATGAGCATCCCATGGGGAGATGTCGTTTCCGCCTATCGAAGCACCGCCATCCCGAACATACATGTCGCCGCCGGTATCCCGTGTGCCACGGCGATGATCATGCGGGTGATACGCGGCGCCGTATGTGCGCTGCTCCGGATACCGGTAGTGCTGCGGACAATCGAGGCCATCGCATCACGGATGGTGAAAGGGCCGAGCAAGGAAAGCCGGCGCACGCGTATGTATCACCTTCGTGGGGATGTCTGGAACAATGCAGGGGAGCACCGAAGTATCTGCCTGCACACCCCGGAAGGATATACCTGCACGGTTGAGAGCACACTCGCCGTCATACAGGCGCTGCTGGCCGGGAGAGTCCCTCCCGGGGCCTGGACACCCTCCCAGGCGCTCGGCAGCGGATTCGCCCTCGAATTGCCGGGTGTACGTGCGATCGACTGCCCCGAGCACAGTGACGGGATACGTTCCTAAAGCACACCTTCAATACCGGAGCGGATCATCATCACCGCTATCCCGGCCATGAACAGCGACGCCACTTTCGCGAACGCCTGTGAGCCCGCTTCCCCCATGATGCGGATAATCCACTGGGAGTTGATCAGCAAAACGAGCACAAGGATGAAATTGGCGACGAGTGCGCCGAGGGTCATCCCCATGCCATGCGTGTCCACCAGAATGAGAATGGTGGTCAGAGCCGCCGGTCCCATGATGAGCGGGATGCCGATTGGTACGACACCGACAGATGATTTCGGTCGCCTGCGCTCGCTGCCGTTCGAGGACGCGAGATCCTGAATCGCGAGTACCAGGAGGACGATCCCTCCTCCAATGCGGAAATCATGCGACGTGATACCGAGAAAATCGAATAGCGCAGTACCGGTGAAGAGGAACAGGATCGCAATAATAAAAGCGGTTGACGCTGCGCTGAAGATCAACTTGCGGAGATCCTTGCGCTCCATGCCTTGTGTCAGGCCGAGAAAGAGCGGGATCAATCCGAGGGTGTCCATCGCCACGAACAGCGGGATGAAAGATTGGATGAATGGTTCGATCATGGAATGTTGTTGGTCAGCTGTCCCCTGCAGCGGTGAAAATGGACTGAAGCAGTTCCTTCCTTCCAATGCCTGAGAGGCTGGAAAGAAGAAGGATTGTATTGCGATACCCCAGGGATTCGAGCGTGCCACGAAGCAGCCGCTCCTGTCGCACGCGCTCTCCCTGTTTGAGTTTGTCCACCTTGGTTAACACGGCCTGCAGCGGATATCCCCCCTCGATGAACCACCGCAGAACGCCGGCATCGGAATCCTGCAGCGGGAGGCGAGAATCGATGAGGAGGATGACGGAGACAACGGGACGTCCGCTCTCAAAATACGTCGTGATCAGTTTTCCCCACTCCCGGCGATTCTGCTGTGATGTTTTCGCGTAGCCGTACCCCGGCAGATCCACGAAACGCATGCGCTCTTCGACGATGAAGAAATTGATCTCCCGGGTTTTCCCCGGCGTCGTGGACACACGTGCCAGCTGCCGGGCACCGACGAGAGTATTCAGCAGGGAGGATTTCCCCACGTTGGAACGCCCGACGAAGGCGATCTCGGGATAGGTGGGATCCGGAAATTGTCGCGCCGAGACGGCGCCGGTTTCAAAGCGTGCGTTCAGTGGCATATTCAAAAAAAACGCCGTGGGGGTGAAAAATCCACGGCGCCAGACACGTTATTCGAAGCAGGTCAGGATTCTTTCTTGGCGTCCGCGTCATCTGAGGAAGAATCCGCATCCGTGGGGCTGTCACTGTCGGGCAAAATATCTTCCGCCTTCTCTTTTACGGCGTCAACCGCATCATCAACGGCATCCACAACGTCTTCAGCGACATTCTCGGCCTTGTCCGCCGCACGGTCGATCACCTCCGTCGCAGCGTCCTTCACCTCTTCTGCGGTCTCGGCGGCAGTTTCGACTGCACTGTCAATGACTTCCTCAACGGCTCCCGCCGTCTCGTCGATCGCTTTCGCCGTTTGGTCGGCGACGGTTTCCATGGCTGCTGCGGCGCTTCCTGCCGCCTTCGCTGCCTTCTCGGTAGAGGTCGTTCCACCCTTTTCCGCCTTCCCTTTTCGCTCTTCCGCGGCCTTTCTGCGTTGCGCGGCGGCCTTTGAACGGGCGGCACGCTCCTTGCGCTGTTTGCTGTCCTGCGCCTCATTGTAGTCCACGAGCTCAATCACGGCCATTTCGGCACCGTCGCCCAGACGATGACCGAGTTTCAGCACACGTGTATATCCACCGGGTCGCTTGCCGACCTTTTCCGCGACATCGGAAAACAGCATCTGCAAGGCGTCCTTGTCGCGAATGAACCTGGCGATCTCACGACGTGCGTGCACGTCCACCGGCTCACCGCTTTTCTCCCGCAGATACGCATCGCGTGCACGGGTGATGATCGGTTCAATGACACGGCGCGTTTCCTTGGCTTTCGCCGTGGTGGTGCGGATCCGTTTGTGTTTGATCAGCGCGATCGAGAGCGCCGAAAGCAGGGCTTTGCGATGGCTCGCGGTTCTGCTGAGTCTTCTTCCAACTTTTGCGTGTCTCATAATTGTATTCTGTTCCTGAGTTTACTCTTCTTCCTGCGAAGGACCGTCAGAGAGATACTGTTCAACATTCATCCCGAACTGCAGTCCGAAATCATCCACAATCGCGCCGAGTTCTGCGAGCGACTTCCTCCCGAAGTTGCGGAACTTGAGCATTTCCGCCTCGTCCCTGCGGACGAGGTCGGCGATGGTTTTGATGTTCGCCGCCTTCAGGCAGTTGTGCGACCGGACGGACAATTCGAGGTCGTCGACGGACGTCGTCAGGATCTTGCGGATCCGCGCTGTCTCGTCATCCTCGGGTGCGGCTTCTTCCTCGTCCTTCTTCGCGATGTCGAAGTTGATGAACATCTGCACGTGGTCGAGCAGAATCTTTGCAGACTGTGAAAGGGCCTCCTGCGGCGACATTGAGCCGTCGGTTGTTATTTCCAGTGTCAGCTTGTCGTAGTCCGTGCTGCCGCCGACGCGGGTATTTTCGACCAGCACTTTCACGTTTTTTATCGGTGTGAAGATGGCATCGATCGAAATGGTGCCGATCGTCTGGTCGGGCAGCTTGTTTTCGTCGGCGGGCACATATCCCCGACCGCGTGTGATACGGAGCTCAATCTCGAATGCCGCTTCCGGACCGAGAGTACAAATGTACTTGTCCGGATTCAGAACTTCGAACTCTGAGGAGGCTGATTGAATATCCGCCGCAGTGAAGGTATGCGGCCCCTTGAGCGAAATCGTGATCGTATTCGCCTTGGGATTCAGCGCCTTGAATCGAACCTCTTTGAGGTTGAGGACGATTTCCGACACATCCTCAACAACCCCGTGGATCGTGGAGAACTCATGCATCACATCCTCGATCTTGACGGCGGTAATCGCCAGTCCGGTGAGCGAGGAAAGCAGAACTCTGCGGAAGGAATTGCCGATCGTTATTCCATAACCCTTTTCAAGCGGCTGGATGACAAAGCGTCCGAAATTATCAGTATAGGTCGCCTCATCCAGGACGATGCCGTCAGGCATTTGAATCGTTGTCGTAGTCATCTGGTAAAATGTTCTCCTGTTAAAGGGTTCTGAGTCTGGTCGTTATCCAACACGTTGCCGGCATGGAATGCGCGCGGCGGCGCATTCGGGATTGCGGACTGCGTCAGACTCTCCGGCGTTTCGGCGGCCTGCAGCCGTTGTGCGGGATCGGCGTCACATCACGGATCGCCATAATCTCGAGACCGGCAGTCTGAAGGGCGCGAATGGCGGCCTCCCGGCCGGAACCGGGACCCTTAACAAACACCTCGACCTTTCGCAGGCCCAGGTCATAGGCCTCTTTGGCAGACGACTCCGCGGACACCTGGGCAGCAAACGGCGTATTCTTGCGTGAACCCTTGAAGCCGTTTTTGCCGGCAGACGACCACGAAATGGTGTTGCCGTATACATCGGTAAGCGTGACGATCACGTTGTTGAACGTCGCCTTGATGTATGCGCGTCCAGTGGTGTCGACCTGGATTTTCTTTTTGGTTTTCTTTACGGCTTTAGCCACAGCTACTCCTGTCTATACTCACGGTTACTGACTATTTCTTGCCGGGGGCTTTCTTCTTGCCTGCGACGGTTTTCCTGCGACCCTTTCGTGTACGGGAATTGGTTTTGGTGCGCTGGCCGCGGACAGGAAGGCCCTTCCTGTGGCGGAGGCCACGATAACAACCGATGTCCATCAGTCGTTTGATGTTCATCTGCATTTCACTGCGCACGGCGCCTTCCACCTTCATTCCCTGAATGATGGTTCGTATGGCGCTGACCTCATCGTCGTTGAGGTCCTCGACTTTCTTCTCGTGAGGAATACCGGCTTCATCGAGAATTTTCGCGGCGGTCGAACGCCCGATGCCGTAGATATAGGTCAGACCAATGACGGCATGCTTCGTTCGCGGTAGATCGACTCCTGCTATTCGTGCCAACTGTTACTCCTTGCAGCTCGGTGATGAGTTCAAAAAATCTTCGATTAGCCTTGGCGTTGTTTGTGCTTGGGATTCGTGCAGATGACACGCACCACCCCTTTGCGGCGGATGATCTTGCACTTGTCACACATTTTTTTTACAGACGAACGGACTTTCATGGGTTCTCCACGATATCTATTTGTAGCGATAGGTTATTCGGCCTTTGGTCAGATCATACGGTGACAATTCAACGGTCACCTTGTCGCCCTGAAGGATGCGAATGAAGTGCATGCGCATTTTACCGGAAACATGCGCCAGCACTTCGTGGCCATTCTCCAAACGGACGCGGAACGTGGCGTTCGGCAATGTTTCGGTAATTACACCGTCAACTGATATGGAACCCTGTTTAGCCATTCTCTCGGTCAAAATGATTTGTGAGCAATACAGGCCCGTCCTTTGATATATACACTGTGTGTTCGAAATGTGCCGACGGAGATCCGTCTCGTGTCCGTACGGTCCATCCGTTCGCGTCCACACGGACCCTGAAGGTTCCGTAATTGACCATCGGTTCAATGGCGATGGTCATGCCGACTTCCAGGACGGGTCCGTTTCCCGGCTTCCCGAAATTCGGAACCGCCGGTTCTTCATGCAGTTTCCTGCCGATACCGTGACCGACGAGGTCCCGCACGACTGAAAATCCGTTGCTCTCGACGTGCTCCTGAATCGCGGCGGAGACAGCGCCCAGGTGGTTTCCTGGCTGCGCCTTGTCGATTCCCCGGAACAGGGCCTCGCGGGTGACATTCATCAGTCGCAGCTTTTCGGAGTCAACCGAATCGACGGGAAGTGTGATGGCACCGTCACCGAAAAATCCGTTTTTCTCCGTCCCGACATCAATCGAGACAATCTGACCGCGTTCGAGCAAGCGGTTCGAGGGGATACCGTGTACCACCTCATCATCAACAGAGACACAGAGTGTCGCCGGAAAGGATGCGATGGACGTGCTGCCTGAGCTGTATCCTTTGAAAGCCGGCTCCGCGCCATTTGCGCGGATGAAATCTTCGGCCATTGCGTCCAGGTCCGAGATCCTCGTCCCGGGCTTGACGTGGGGCATGAGGAGGCGATGCACATCGGAGACAATCCGGCAGCTTTCGCGCATCACTTCGATTTCCTCTTCGCTTTTACGATAGATCATGCTCCGCGTCATTTCCTTGCGTCAGCCGCGGCCAATACGGCCACGGATCTTTCCGCTTTTCATGAATCCATCGTAGTGCCGCATGAGCAGATGCGACTCGATCTGCTGCAGCGTATCCAGAGCGACACCGACGATAATGAGCAGGCTGGTGCCACCGAAAAATTGTGCAAATCCCGGTGTGACATTCAATTTCATCATGAACGTCGGCAGGATAGCGATGATTGCGAGGAAGATCGACCCCGGCAGGGTGATCTTCGTCAGAATGTTGTCAATGTAATCACGCGTATGTGCCCCCGGACGAATACCCGGGATGAAGCCGCCCTGCTTCTTCATATTGTCACTGACGTCCTGTGGATTGAAGGAGATCGCCGTGTAGAAATACGTGAAGAAGATAATCATGACGGCATAGATCGCGGCGTAGAAGAACGAGTCATAGCGGAAATACACTGCGACATTCTGCATAAATTCATTCTCGGGGAAGAACATCGTGATCGTCTCCGGGATGAACATGAGCGCTTGCGCAAAAATGATCGGCATGACACCGGCCGTGTTGACGCGCAGCGGAATATACTGTGTCACCCCGCCGTACACCTTGCGTCCAACGACGCGTTTGGCGTATTGGACGGGGATACGCCTCGTTCCCTGCGTCACCATGACCACTCCCGCGGTAATGAACACCATGAGAATGACTATGACGAGCTGGATGATGAGGTTTTCACCACGGGTGAATTCTCCGATCGCCGACTGCGGCAGACGCGCGATGATACCGATGAAGATGATCAGGGATATTCCGTTCCCGATGCCGCGTTCGGTGATCTGCTCGCCGATCCACATCATGAGGATGGTAGCGGCGGCGATAATCACCATGGTCGAAAGCGCGAAGAAAATCCCCTGCACTTCAGGCGGAACGATCGGCGCCCCGCCGGGGGTTGTCAGGTTCTGCAGACGAATCTGCACACCCCATCCCTGCAAGGCAGCAATGAAAATCGTGCCGTACCGCGTATACTGGTTGATTTTCTTGCGTCCCTCTTCCCCGCCTTCCTTCTGGAGTTTCTGGAAATACGGGACGACCGCGCCGAGCAGCTGGAGGATAATTGATGCCGTGATATACGGCATGATTCCGAGAGAGAAAATGGCCGCGTTGCTGAACGCTCCGCCGACGAACAGGTCGAAGAGACCGAACAGCCCGCCCGAACCGGTCTGGGATTCCAGCCAGTTGGCCAGTTCCCCGGCATTGACACCGGGCAACGTCACGTGCGAGCCGAAGCGCACGATAATCAACATGAAAAGAGTAAACAGGATCCGCTGTCGCAGCTCCTGAATCTTGAACATGTTCCGAAAGCTTTCGCTGAAACCAGCCATGTATCAACCTGTCTCTTACGCTGTAACTAGGGTGACGGAACCGCCTGCCGCCTCGATTTTCTCTTTCGCCGTGGCACTGAACGCATGAGCCGAGATATCGACCTTGCTCTTCAGTTCCCCATTTCCCAGGATCTTGACCAGGGAGCGTCGTCGGGAAACGACACCATGTTTGTAAAGCAGCTCAGGAGTGATCACGCCGTCGGTGATGACACCGTTCGCGACGAGTTCTTCGATGCGCGCGACGTTGATGCCCTGGTACTCTTTCCGATTGATGTTCGTGAAACCGAACTTCGGAAGCCGGCGCTGCAGCGGCATCTGCCCACCTTCGAATCCAGGCTTGCTCTTATAGCCGGCACGCGACTGCGCACCCTTGTGCCCGCGCGTCGACGTGCCTCCGCGCCCGCTTCCCTGTCCGCGGCCGACCCGCTTCTTCTTCTTTCGTGAACCTTCTGCATATCGCAGATTGCCAAGGTGATTTGCCATGATAAAGTACCCGTATTCCTTTGCGTTCGCGTTATTCTTCCACTTCCTCGACTTTGACGAGGTGTGCAACCTTGCGGATCATCCCGCGAATCTGCGGCGTGTCGTTCTGGTACACGACGTGATTGGGGCGTCCGAGACCCAGCGCTTCAATGGTGCGTTTCTGGTTCTCAAGGCGTTTGATAGTACTGCGGATCTGTGTGATTTTGAGCTTCGCCATATGGGTGTCCATTGGGGTCATTTACTTTGAGGGACTTGCGTGAAAACTTCCTGCATGGTCAGGCCGCGGCGCTCAGCCATGCTGCGTGCGTCAACCAGGCTCTCGAGTGCATTCATGGTCGCCTTGACGACATTGTGCTGATTGGATGTGCCGAGCGACTTGGTCAGGATATCCTGCAACCCGGCAGACTCCAGAACCGCCCGAACGCCACCACCCGCTATCAGGCCGGTACCAGGGGAGGCAGGTCGCAGAATGACTTTTCCTGCACCGTAGCGGCCGATCACCTCATGGGGCACGGTCCCGTTGACGATAGGGATGCGAATGACGCGCTTCCGGGCATCCTCCACTCCCTTGGAAATCGCATCGGTGACCTCATTGGCTTTCCCAAGTCCGATTCCGACATGCCCGTTGCCGTCACCGACGACGACGATGGCGTTGAAACTGAACCGGCGGCCGCCCTTGACGACTTTCGCGACGCGCTTGATCTGCACGAGGCGTTCTTTCAGTTCGAGTTCGCTAGCTTTGACGACTGTAGCCAAGAATGTCTCCTTATCCTATCGTGCTTGTCTTGTTAAAACTGTAATCCGGCTTCCCGTGCACCATCTGCGACGGCCTTCACGCGGCCATGATAGAGATAGCCGTTCCGATCGAACACCACCGTGGAGATATTCTTCTCCTGTGCGACGCGGGCGATTTCCTTGCCCACCAGACGCGCCTTGTCCACTTTGCCTTTGGCAGAAGCCAAGTCATCCGCCAGCACCTTGCTGCTGGTAGACACCGTCGCGATCGAGAGGTGGTTGGTGTCGTCGATGAGCTGGGCATACATATGGTTCAGGCTGCGATAGACCGACAGGCGTGGCTTCTCGGGCGTACCGAAAATCTTCTTGCGGATACGGATCTTCCGCTTTTCCCGCTTCTTGTACGATTTTACTTTGCGAATGGACATGTTCTCAGGTCTCCTGCTGTCAACGTCAGTTCAGTTACGCTTTCGCGGTCTTTCCGGCCTTGCGGCGGATGTGCTCACCGGCATACTTGATGCCCTTTCCTTTGTACGGCTCGGGCGGGCGAACCTTGCGGATTTTCGCCGCGATCTGTCCCACGAGCTGTTTGTCGATCCCGCTGACGCTCAGTGCGGTCGCCGATGCCACTTCGAAGACGATCCCCTCGGGAGGGATGAATGCGACCTGATGCGAATAACCGATATTCAGGACGAGGTTTTTCCCGTAGAGCTCCGCCCGATATCCGACGCCGACGAGTTCGAGGTTCTTCCGGAAGCCCTCGGTTACGCCGGTCACCATATTCTGAATGTTGGCCCGCGTCGTGCCGTGCAGCGCGCGGTGCGTTTTCAGGTCGCTCGGACGTGTCACCGTCACAAGACCTTCGTCGACTGCGACCTGAACGTCCTTGTGAATCGGACGCGCCAATTCGCCTTTTGGTCCCTTCACGCTCAGCATACCCTTCTCAAACGTCACCTGGACGCCGGAAGGAATCTCGATGGGATTTTTGCCTACTCTAGACACGTCACTACTCCTTTATCCAAATAGCTTACCATATTCTGCACAGGACCTCGCCGCCCACATTCTCCTGACGCGCCTGCGCATCCGTGAGAAGCCCTTTCGGTGTGGACACGATCGTAATACCGAGGCCATTGAGCGTGCGCGGGATGTCCGCCGCTCCCTTGTAGAGGCGAAGACCCGGGGTGCTGATGCGCTCGAGCCCTTCGATCACCGGTTTTCCCTCCTTGTAGCGCAGGTAGATACGAATTGTGCCCTGCGGACCGTTCTCGAGGAGAGAATATCCGTTGATGAAATTCTGCTTGTAGAGAATTTCCGTCAGGCCCACCTTCATGCGGGAGGCCGGGATCTCGACATTCTTGTGATGTGCGCGTACAGCGTTGCGAATGCGCGTCAGAAAATCTGCAATGGGATCTGTCATGTTCTTTCTATCCGAAATATCCGTTAAGTATCCAGTTACCAGCTCGCCTTGCGCACTCCGGGAATTTTTCCCTCCAGCGCGAGTTCACGGAAGCAGAGACGGCAGATGCCGAACTTGCGGTAATAGGCGCGCGGACGTCCACAGCGTTGACAGCGATTATAATCCCGGACGCCGAATTTCTGCTTTTTATTGGCCTTGACGATCAGTGCTTTTCGAGCCACGGTGCGTTCCTTTTCCTGTCGTTATCGATGATTCTTACGCGAGTTCTTTCTTGCGGAACGGAAGTCCGAACAGCTCGAGCAGCGCTTTGGCTTCCTCATCCGTTTCCGCGGACGTGACGATGGTGACATCCATCCCGAAGATGCGCGCGATCCTGTCCACGTCGATTTCGGGGAAGATGATCTGCTCCTTGACGCCGATTGTGTAGTTCCCGCGGCCGTCGAAGGATTTGTCGGAGACACCGCGGAAGTCGCGGATACGCGGAATCGCGGTACTGATGAAGCGATCCAGGAACTCGTACATGCGCGCACGGCGAAGGGTTACACGTAAACCGATCTGCATACCTTCACGCAGCTTGAAATTCGAGATGCTCTTTTTCGCCTTAGTGATCACCACCTTTTGTCCTACGATGGTTTCCATATCTTCCGCCGCCTGTTCCAGGATTTTGGCATCCTGAATAGCATCACCGAGCCCCATGTTCACACTGATCTTCTGGATCTTCGGAACCTGCATGACGCTCTTGTAGGAAAAGCGTTTCATCATCTCGGGGACGATGGATTCCTTGTAGCGCGTGAAGAGGCGGAGTTCCTCGATGGGATCGTCACCGTACTCTTTTTTCTTCGCCGCGGATTTTGCCGCAGCGTCCTTTTGTTGCTTTTTCGATGCCATGTCTCTGTTGTCTGTCTGAGCGTGAATATTATTCGATCGTCTCGCCTGTCACGACACTGCGCCGGACATAGCGTTTTTTTCCCGTGTTCTCATCGGTTATTGCCGCCTTGCCGACCCGCGTCGGTTCATTCGATTTCGGATCGAGCAGCATCACGTTCGAAACGTGAATCGGGGCTTCCTGCCGCATGATGCCGCCCTGGGGATTGTTCTGGGTGGGCTTGCGGTGTCGGCTGACGAGGTTGACGCCCTCGACGATGATGCGCAGTTTCTCCGGAAATACCCGCAACACCTTGCCGGTGCGTCCCTTGGAGTTCCCGGCGATCACCATGACCATGTCGTTTTTCTTGATTTTCATTGTATTTCGCGCGTTACGTGGAAAAACTCTTACAGCACTTCCGGTGCAAGTGACACAATTTTCATGAAGGATTTTTCGCGCAACTCTCTGGCCACAGGTCCGAAAATGCGCGTACCGCGAGGTTCGAGGTTCTGGTTGATCAACACCGCCGCGTTCTCGTCGAAGCGGATGTAGGATCCATCGGGCCGACGAAATTCCTTCTTGGTTCGGACGATGACGGCGCGGGATATTTCCCCTTTCTTCACTCCGCCGCCCGGAATGGCCGACTTGACCGTCACGACGACGATGTCACCGACGGTGGCGTAGCGTCGGCCGGACCCGCCCAGTACGCGGATACAGCGGATTTTCTTTGCGCCGGAATTATCGGCGGCGACGAGATTGGTTTCTTCCTGAATCATCGGTACTACCTACAATTTTAGCGTGCACGTTCAACGATTTCGACCAGGCGCCAGCGCTTCCGTTTGCTTATCGGGCGCGTTTCCATGATCAGCACCTTGTCGCCGAGATCGGCCGTCGAATGCTCGTCGTGCACAAGATACTTTTTACTCGTCTTGAAATACTTTTTATACAGCGGATGGGGGACCTGGCGCTCGATCATGACGGTGACCGTCTTGTTCATCTTGTTGGATACGACAATCCCGATCCTGGTCTTGCGGAAATTCCGCGTCGCCGGCTGTTCTGCCTGTACACTTGTCATGATTCTTTTTCTACTCCGCTAATTTCGCGTTCCTTCAGAATGGTCCTCATCCGGGCGATGTCACGCCGCACTTTATCGATCTGCGATGTATCCGCCAGCTGCGAACTTGCAAGCTGGAAGTGCAGGGTGGAGAGATTTTCCAGCTCCTCGTTCACCCGGTCCCGGATATCCGCTGTGGTCATTTGACGAATTTCTGTAGCCTTCATGAATCGGACTCCCGCGCTTATTCGCCTGAATAATCAGGCCGTGTGACAATCTTGACCTTGATCGGAAGCTTGTATGAAGCAAGCTTCAGCGCTTCGTGGGCCAGTTCGCTGCTGACACCGCCGACTTCAAACATCACGCGACCCGGTTTGACGACGGCAACCCAGAATTCCGGTGCACCCTTCCCTTTTCCCATTCGGGTTTCCAGTGGCTTCTTGGAGACCGGCTTATCGGGGAAAATGCGTATCCACACCTTCCCGTCACGCTTCATGCGGCGTGTCAGCGCGACACGAGCGGCCTCGATCTGCCGGGAGGTAATCCAGCCGGGCTCCATCGCCTTCAGGCCGAATGACCCGAACGCCACCGTGGAGCCGCGATGCGCTTTTCCGCGCATTCGACCGCGCTGTTGTTTTCTGTACTTGACACGTTTGGGCATTAACATCGTCTAATCCTTCTTCAATTCAATTCGTTTGAACGCGGCTTACATCCGGGTGGCAGGGCTCGCCCTCTTCCCGATCATCTCACCCTTGCAAATCCAGACCTTGACGCCGATGGTCCCGTAAATGGTCTTCGCCGTGGCCTGGGCATAATCAATATTCGAACGCAGGGTGTGCAGGGGAATACGGCCGTCCTTGTATTGTTCCGTCCGCGACATCTCGGCACCACCGAGACGCCCGGCACACATGATGCGGACACCGTCGGCTCCCATGCGCATCGCAGCCGTGATGGCCGACTTCATGGCCCGGCGGAAGGACACGCGCCCTTCGAGCTGACTGGCGATATTCTCGGCGACGAGGAAAGCATCGAGCTCCGGGCGTTTGATCTCGGAGATGAGAATCTTCACATCCTTGTTCGTGACCTTCTTCAGCTCTTCCTCGAGCTGCGCGATTTCCTTGCCGCTTTTTCCGATCACGACACCGGGACGGGAGGTGTGGATCGCGAGCACGACGCGCTTCGGTGTGCGCTCGATCACGATCCGGGAAATCCCTGCCTTGCGGAGACGATTGCGGATGTAATTGCGGATCATCAGATCCTCTTCGAGCTTCGTCGCAAAATTCCGCTCGTCGTACCAGTTGGCATCCCATTCACGGGTGATGCCGAGGCGAATTCCTATGGGATTAGTCTTCTGGCCCAAAATGCTTCTCCTGCTTGCCTACTCTTTTTCAGTAACTACGATGGTAAGATGATTCGAGCGCTTGCGGACACGGTACGCACGACCCTGCGGAGCAGGCAGCATGCGCTTCATGACGGGACCGCCATCCACGGTGACCGCAGTGATGAACACCTGTTCGGGATTGATGCGACCGCCGTCCTTCGCATTGATCAGGTTCGCGACAGCGGAGCGCAGCGTTGTCTCACACACCTTCGAGGCATGCTTCGGCGAATAGTGCAGGATGTCGAGCGCCTGCTCAACGGATTTCCCGCGGATCTGATCCGCCACCAGACGCATTTTCCGGGGCGAACCCGGGATGTATTTCTTGATAGCACGTGCTTCCATGTTCATGTCTCTCACCTACACTCTTCCGTTATCGAGAGGATTTTTCAGCTTTGCCGCCGGGATGGCTGCGGAAAATGCGCGTGGGAGAAAACTCCCCGAGCTTGTGCCCGATCATGTTCTCCTGCACATACACCGGAATGAACTTGTTCCCGTTGTGAACGGCGAATGTATGGCCGATAAAGTCCGGCGGAATGGTGCAGCGACGCGCCCACGTCTTGATGACGCGTTTCTGATTGATGCGGTTCAGTTCGTCGACCTTGCGCGCCAGCTTCTCATCGATGAACGGTCCTTTTTTCAGTGAACGTGCCATTACTTCTTCTTCCGCGACTTGATGATGTACTTATTGGACAGATTCTTTTTCTTGCGTGTCTTCAGACCCTTGGCATACTTTCCCCACGGGGACACGGGATGCTGACGACCGCCACCGGACTTGGATTTCCCCTCGCCACCACCGTTCGGGTGGTCAACCGGATTCATACACATGCCGCGCACGCTGGGGCGTTTGCCCAACCAGCGTGAACGGCCGGCTTTTCCCAGACTCAGGTTTTCATGGGTCTTGTTGCCTACCTCTCCGAGTGTGGCGGAACACTCGAGACGAATCTGCCGCACTTCACCGGATGGCAGCTTCACCTGTGCGTATTTTCCTTCTTTGGCCACCAACTGCGCGGCATTTCCTGCGCTGCGGGCGATCTGTCCGCCCTTGCCGGGCTTCAATTCGATGTTGTGAATGAACGAGCCGACGGGGATGTTCTGCATCGGCAGGGTATTCCCGTCCTTGATTTCGGCATCGGGTCCATTCATGATATGCTCGCCGACTTTGACACCGTTCGGAGCGAGAATGTACCGCTTTTCACCGTCCGCATACACCACCAGGGCGATGTAGGCAGAACGGTTCGGATCGTATTCGATCGTCTCGATGCGGCCGGGCACACCGATTTTGTTGCGCTTGAAATCGATGATGCGATAGCGCCGCTTATGGCCGCCGCCACGATGTCGCGTTGTAATGCGTCCCTGATTGTTGCGTCCGCCGCTTTTCTTGAGCGGGGCGACGAGGGACTTCTCCGGCGTGGTGCAGGTCACCTCCTCGAATGTCGAAATCGAGTAGAACCGCGTTGCGGGAGTCATCGGTCGGAGTTTTCTAACAGCCACTGCTCGTTCCTTGTATTATAGTAATCGTTTGCTTCCTCAGGCTTCCAGCAACTCGATGGTCTGCCCTTCCTTGAGGGTGACGATCGCTTTTTTCCAGTTCGGGCGCGATCCTTCCAGACGGCCGCGACGCGTAAACTGCGACTTGCGTTTGCCTTTGTACCGAATGGTTCGGATGCTTTCGATGTCGACGGAGAAGCGCTTCTTGATCGCCTGAGCGATCTCGATTTTGTTGGCGTTGATGTCCACTTCGAACGCATACTGGTTGCGATCCTGGAGCATGGTCATCTTTTCCGTCAGAATCGGCCGTTTGATGATGGTTTTCATTGCAAGTCCACAGAATTAAATTTTCGTAAACGTCTCTTCGATGACCGGGAGCGCGCTCTTCTGTATCAGGAGCATCTGATTGTTCAGCAGATCATATGTGGACGCTTTGGACGCTTCGCAGATATGCAGCGTTGGGATATTCCGTCCGGCCATCCAGAGATCACGGTCATATTCAGGGACAAGAAGCAGTGTCTTCGTGTTGTCCAGGGCCAGCGCCTTCAGGATGGCGGAGATCTCGCGGGTTTTGGCTTCCTTCAGCTTGAAATCTTCGATCACCATTACCTGTTCGTCCTGCGCCTTCATTGCGAACGCTGATTTCCGCGCGAGCTGACGCATTTTCTGCGGCAGTCTCTTCCGATGGTCTCGTGGACGTGGCCCGAAAATGGTGCCACCACCGACCCACAGAGGTGAACGCGTCGATCCTGCGCGTGCCGTGCCACGGCCTTTCTGACGCCAAGGCTTGCGCCCGCCGCCGCGCACCTCAGAGCGCTCTTTTGCTTTCGATGTGCCCTGCCGGCGATTCCCCAGATGGATTCGCACGGACTGGTACACCACATGCGCATTGGGTTCGATGCCGAAAATCTGCTCATCGAGCTGGATTTCTTCACTTTTCGAACCGGAAACGGTATATGCTTGAACGTTCTTCATGTCAGCGATCATTTGGCTTGTTTGTGAATTTCGAGCAGGCCCTTGCGTGAACCGGGGACCGCGCCCTTCACGATGATGATGTTCGACTCGGGGATCACGCGAAGAACCGTCAGGTTCTTGTATGTGGTGCGCCTCCCGCCGGTGCGGCCCGCCATGCGCATCCCGCGGAATACACGGGAGGGATACGAACTGGAACCAATCGAGCCGGGAGCGCGAAGCCGGTTGTGCTGCCCGTGGGTTGCACCACCGACACCGCCGAATCCATGCCGCTTCATGACACCCTGGAAGCCCTTGCCCTTGGAGGTCCCGGAAACGGTTACTTTTTCACCTGCAGCAAACATGTCCACCGTCACGGTGTCACCCGAGTTGAGGGTATTCATATCGAAACCCCGGAATTCCCGGATGAACTGCATCGGCTGCACCTTGTGCGCTTTGAACTGCCCCGCCATGGGCTTGTTCACATTTTTCTCGGATTTTTTCGCGAAGCCGAGCTGCACCGCCTCGTAGCCGTCCTTATCCTTCGACCGCTTCTGCAGAACCGTGCAAGGACCGGCCTCAATGACGGTGCAGGGAATCAGTTTCCCGTCCGCATCGAAGATGCTGGTCATTCCGAGTTTTTTTCCAAGTAATCCAGGCATTGTGTCACACCAGCTAGCTTATGTCTTAAACTTTGATTTCCACGTCCACGCCGGCGGGTAGTTCCAGCTTCATCAGCGAATCCACCGTGCGCTGCGTCGAATTGAAAATGTCGATCAGACGCTTGTGCGACCGCGTTTCAAATTGCTCGCGGGACTTCTTGTCGACATGCGGCGAACGCAGCACGGTGTACACGGATCGCTTCGTCGGCAGCGGAATCGGGCCGGAAACGACTGCACCGGTCGTCTTCACCGTCTTGATGATCTTTTCCGCTGATTTGTCAATCAGGTTATGATCGTATGATTTCAGTTTGATGCGAATCTTCTGCTGCGCCACGGTCTACCTACCTTTGGGAGTAAGGGAAAAAAACAGTGGGTGGCGTTTCCACCCACTGTTTTGCTCTCGGGAACATTATTCGATGATCTTCGCCACGACACCGGCACCGACCGTACGGCCGCCTTCGCGAACGGCGAAACGGAGACCTTCTTCCATGGCGATCTCGGAGATCAGCTCCACCGCCATGCCGTCGACGTTGTCACCGGGCATCACCATTTCGGTACCCTCGGGGAGAACGACGATGCCCGTCACATCCGTGGTACGGAAGTAGAACTGCGGACGATAGTTGTTGAAGAACGGTGTATGCCGTCCGCCTTCTTCTTTTTTCAGCACGTAAATCTGTGCCATGAATTTCTTGTGCGGGGTGATGCTGCCCGGCTTGGCGATGACCATGCCGCGCTCGAGCTCGGTCTTGTCCACGCCGCGGAGAAGCAGACCGACGTTGTCGCCTGCCAGCCCTTCTTCGAGCTCCTTGCGGAACATCTCGACACCGGTGACGACCGTCTTCTTGTGTGCACCGAGACCGATGACCTCGACCTCTTCGCCGACCTTGACCTTGCCGCGCTCCACACGACCGGTCCCTACGGTACCACGGCCGGTGATGGAGAAAACGTCCTCAACCGACATCAGGAAAGGCTTGTCCACTTCGCGCTCGGGGATGGGGATGTAGCTGTCACAGGCCTCCATCAGTTCCCAGATGCAGTTCAGCCGGGGATCGTCGATGCTCGTATCCGGATTGGTGCCGGCCTCGAGTGCCTGCAGCGCACTGCCGCGGATGATGGGGATATCGTCGCCGGGGAATTCGTAGGAGCTGAGCAGTTCGCGAAGCTCCATTTCGACCAGCTCGAGGAGCTCTTCGTCGTCGACCATGTCCACCTTGTTCATGAAGACCACGATACGCGGCACGTTCACCTGGCGCGCGAGAAGGATGTGCTCACGAGTCTGCGGCATGGGACCGTCGGAGGCGGCGACAACGAGGATCGCACCGTCCATCTGGGCGGCACCCGTGATCATGTTCTTGACATAGTCGGCGTGACCCGGGCAGTCCACGTGCGCGTAATGCCGTGCTTCCGTCTGATACTCGACGTGCGCAGTTGCGATCGTGATGCCGCGTTCGCGCTCTTCCGGAGCATTATCGATGGAATCGAAGGTACGGACCTCGGAAAGACCCTTGCGGCCGAGCGCCATCGTGATGGCGGCAGTCAGCGTGGTCTTGCCGTGATCGACGTGACCGATGGTTCCGATGTTCACGTGAGGCTTTGAGCGGTCGAATTTTTCCTTGGCCATGGTACTGTTGCTCCTGTGACTGTATTGAGTGAACGTTGTTCTTCTATGACAAAATCAGTTTTTCTTGCCCTGGTATTTCTCGATGATTTTGTCACTGATGCTCACCGGGACCTCATCGTAGTGACTGAAATGCATCGTATAAATTGCACGTCCCTGGGAGAGGGATCGCAGCGTCGTCGCATACCCGAACATCTCCGACAACGGAACCATCGCGCGCACCACCTGGGCGTCACTGCGGGTTCCCATGCCTTCGATACGGCCCCGGCGGGAATTCAGATCCCCGACCACACTTCCCATGTACTCCTCGGGTGTCACGACCTCGATGAGAAAAACGGGTTCGAGCAAAGTCGGTTTGGCTTTGCGGGCAGCCTCCTTGAACGCCATGGAGCCGGCAACCTTGAACGCCATTTCGGAGGAATCGACCTCATGATAGGAACCGTCATGGAGACGCACCTTGATGTCCTCCATCGGGTAGCCGGCGAGGAGACCGTTGCGCATCGCCTCCTGGATACCCTGCGAAACGGCGGGGATATATTCCTTCGGAATCACACCGCCCACAATACCGTCCTCGAACTCGTATCCCTTGCCCTTTTCGTTGGGCATCACGTCAATGACGACGTGGCCGTATTGACCGCGCCCGCCGGACTGCCGGACGAACTTTGTATCGGCCGTCGCGGTACCGCGGATGGTTTCCTTGTAGGCCACCTGGGGCTTGCCGATATTCGCCTCGACGTTGAACTCCCGCTTCATGCGGTCAATCAGAATTTCAAGATGCAGCTCGCCCATGCCGCTGATGATCGTTTGTCCCGTCTCATGATCGGTGTGCACGCGGAAGGTCGGATCCTCATCTGCGAGCTTCTGGATGGCCTCGCTGAGGCTCTCCTGATCGGCCTTGGTCTTGGGTTCGACCGCGACGTCAATCACGGGCTCGGGAAATTCCATTTTCTCGAGCACCACCGGATCAGACTCGTCACAGAGTGTGTCACCGGTCTTGGTGTGCTTCAGTCCAATTGCAGCGCAGATATCGCCGGTGTATGCGGTCTCGACATCCTCGCGGTGATTCGCATGCATGCGCAGGATACGACCGAGTCGCTCCTTTTTCCCACTGATGGAGTTGAAAATATAGGATCCCGCCTTGACGGCCCCGGAATAGACGCGGAAAAAGATCAGCTTTCCCACATACGGATCGGTCGCCACCTTGAAGGCGAGGGCGGAAAATTTCTCTTCATCGGATGGCTGTCGCTCGACATGATCGGAAAGGTTCACATGATGCCCGATCGTGGCACCGACGTCGCTCGGAGCCGGCAGCAGATCGACAACAGCGTCGAGCAGCCGCTGAACGCCTTTGTTCTTGAAAGAAGATCCGCAGAGCACCGGGATGATCTTCATCTCCAGCGTGGCACGGCGCAGCACGTCGGCGATTTCATCCGGACTGATTTCCTCTCCTTCGAGATATTTCTCGAGAAGGGAATCGTCAACTTCCGCAACCGCTTCGAGCATCCTGGCGCGATGTTCATGCGCCGTCTCTTTCAGGTCCGCCGGGATTTCGATCTCGTCCCAGGTGCCACCGAGGCTCTCGTCATGATAAATGCGCGCAGTATTGGAGATCAGGTCGATAATGCCGACGAAGGTTTCTCCCTTGCCGATGGGCAGCACGATGGGAATGGCGTTCGCCCCGAGGCGCGACTTCATCATATCGACTGCATTGTAGAAATCGGCGCCGACGCGGTCCATCTTGTTCACAAAGGCAATGCGAGGGACACGGTACTTGTCGGCCTGACGCCACACGGTCTCGGACTGTGGCTCCACCCCACCGACGGCACAGAACAGCGCAACGGCACCGTCCAGCACGCGCAGCGCGCGCTCGACTTCCACAGTGAAATCCACATGACCCGGTGTGTCGATGATATTGATGCGGTGATTGCGCCAGAAGCAGGTGGTGGCGGCGCTGGTGATGGTAATCCCGCGCTCTTTTTCCTGCTCCATCCAGTCCATCGTCGCGGCGCCGTCATGCACTTCTCCCATCCGGTGCAGCACGCCCGTGTAGTACAGGATGCGCTCGGTGGTCGTCGTCTTCCCCGCATCGATATGCGCCATGATACCGATGTTCCTGGTTTTCTCTATGGTATATTCCCGCTTTGCCATTTCCTTTTTTCTTTCTCGGCTCTCTGCAGCGCTTACCACTTGAAGTGGGCGAACGCTTTATTGGATTCCGCCATGCGGTGCACGTCATCTTTTTTCTTGACGGCTCCACCTTCGTTATTCGCGGCCGCGATGAGCTCGCTGGCGAGCCGCCGGACC
>JAFGKR010000266.1 GCA_016928515.1 Bacteroidota bacterium
GAAAGCGCGGAAGCGGACGAAAGCGCGGAAGCGGACGAAAGCGCGGAAGCGGACGAAAGCGCGGAAGCGGACGAAAGCAAGGAGCCAGAAGAACCGTCATCACGAGTAGTCCGCCGGAGCGTAGCGGAGGCGGACGTATCGAGGGACGGTGAAACGCACACAACGGAATCGAAAACAACAAGCGTAAAAAAGAAGACAGATAGCGGCACCGCGAAGAAGTCCGCCGGCGCGGCGGCGAAGAAAACCGGCGCGGCGGCGAAGAAAACCGGCGCGGCGGCGAAGAAAACCGGCGCGGCGGCGAAGAAAACCGGCGCGGCGGCAAAGAAAACCGCCGCAGCGACAAAAAAGACCGGCGCGGCGGCAACAAAGAGGGGGAGCAGCGGGAAAAAGAAAGGTACGGATACCGAATAACAGCGGAAGCGGCGCATGTAGCGCCGCTTCTCGATTCTGTCAACATCTTCGCATGTTTACCCGTGGCCGGTGAAAGCCCGGGAGTTTTTGAGGGTCACTATGAAGTGCGAGGCGTCTTCTATCGGACCTCCTTCGATGATGTGGTGACGCAGGCAACTTACACTTTTCGACATCAGTTGTCAAGGATATTAAACGGCGTCACACCAATGATTGCGATCATTGTTACGATAATGCTACTATTCTCCTTTCCGTGTACATCATGAAGGCAGCTTCGGAATACCTGTTCGGCGTTCGTATCGATTTGTACGATTATTCAGACCTTGACCGATGTATTGATGCAGCGCTCATTGACCGCGCTCCGCTCTTCTTGACTGCTCCGCATTTCCACATCCTGCTTATAGCACGGCGGGAGACCTGGCTGCGGACACTTCTGAACACTTCCTCAGTTAACTATATCGACGGTATCGGAACCTGGCTTGGCATCTGTATTCTCAGTGGCCACCGCGCACCACGCATCAACGGCACGGATTACCATCACACCCTCTTACAGAGGAGTCTTGCGGACGGATGGCGCGTTTTCCTGCTCGGCGGGGATGAGAACACGGCGAAGCAACTGGCATTGCGCCTCCGCAAACAGTTCCCACACGCTGCACTGGAGGTTCAGCCGGGAACCATCGACATCGCGGACGACAGCGTCGTCGAAGCTATCCGGAGTTTTCATCCGGACCTCCTCTTTCTCGGACTCGGCACGCCACTACAATTCGAGTGGATGCACCGCCATGCGACCGCGCTCACGGTGCCGGTCATTCTGGCGACTGGCGCGTTCCTTGACTTTGCAGCCGGCACGCGGCCGCGGGCGCCGCGCTGGATGCGCCGCATCGGACTCGAATGGCTGCACCGCCTCCTGCACGAACCGCGCCGCCTCTGGCGCCGCTACATCCTCGGCATCCCGGCGTTTGTCTTTCTCGTGCTGCGGGAGAGATTACGGAGAAATTGATCGACCGTTTTTTTCCGATCGCTCTCCTGTATTATTCCACCACCACTGCTGACGATGCGATCGCGTGGCCGTCAATGTCGTACGCGATGAGGGTGTATCTTCCTTTCGCAAGCGACGCCAGAGGAAGCGGACAGTGCACCACCATCTGACAAGACGGCTCCAGGTACCGGCTCCAGTGGACTCGACCGTCGATACCCAGCAAGCGGAGATGGATACGCCCTGGAACTCCTGAAACAAGCACGGTCGCATCGCTGCGAGCCGGGTTCGGAAACGGCATCATGGTCAGCAGTCGCGGGGACTCCGGGAGGTGCCCCTCTACATGCGTGGTATGGAGTTTCAATCTCCCGATGTACGCGTCCTGCCATCCGTTCAACTTCGTCTGATATCCGCCGGCTCTCACTTCAGGTTGCTCGTCCATGATTCCGCTCACATGAATTATCCCATCTGACAATGTACCGGTGAGAAAAAACGAGTATCTCTCGCCGGTATGGAGATATTGTACTTCCGCAGGTTTCAATTCCAGAACATCGAAGAAGACCAGCATATCAAGCCAGGTTCGCGGATCATCACCGTCGGGAGGATCCTTCACGCAACCGAGCAGCGAGTCCGCTCTCGTATACAAGCTGAGTAAAACTCTGTCATTCCCGGCAGGCGTACAGCTTCCAACGATCGCGGCCATTTTCGAGACGAAAAGCCCTGAGAAAAGTATAGAATCCGCCTCGGTATCATAGATAACGTACATCCCTCCCGCAAAACCGAGACTGTCATCGCCGATGGGAGGCTGTGACAGCGGGAATTCATCGAAAGCGCTGCCCGAATATCCGCCGATGTGCAGGATATTCTTCGACTGCGTAACACAATTCGCATATTCATTCGATCGTCCACCGATGAATGTGCTGTAGAGCAGCGTACGGAATTCCTTGTCGATTCTCACGATACAGAGTTCCTCCGTCCCTCCGAAATCCTGCTGATACGCGTTCTCCGTCGTCGGCATGTCACGTGACCATGATCCACCGACGAAGACGAAGGAGTCATCCGTCTCTGCCGCGTATGTGAAAAAATCATGATAACTCCCTCCAAAACAGACGGCGTATTGGAGTTCATGATCCTCAAGGACAAACACGACGGCGTCACCCTGACTGTTCGGGATGTGAGATATTGTTCCCGGACGACACGGGAGATCCCGTGACCACGTTGCGCCGACAAGCAACAATCGCCCATCCTCAGTAAGCAAGCAGCCCCCGTGATGTTCGGAATCGCCGCCACCTACGTACGAGATGTAGGAAAACTCCATGTTCCGCACGTTGAAGACCGCGTACCAGAGATCGGTGCCTCCCCGAAGAGTATTTTGCTGCGCGTCTGCGGTCACTGGGAGATCCGATGATGTTGTCACACCTGAGATAAGGATGTTGTCGTTGTCATACCAGATCAGAGACGATGCTCTGTCCACTCCCGATCCTCCGAGATAGGTCGCATAGAGAAGTTGTGAACAGTCGAGTGAAAACACTGCGAGATAGATGCATTCACTGGTACCACCGGCAATACCGGGATACGTTTTCTGATACGCGTTCGGTGAGACCGGAAGATCAAATTCGTTTGTCCAGAATCCATAAATGAGAAGTGCACCACTGGTATCGACAAGGGTATACGGTGTGGTTCCCGTACCCGTCTCGGCATCCTCCCCGTCGTTCGCCCCACCAAGCAATGTCAGAATTTCGATTTCACCAATCTGTGCATGTACTGGCTCTACACCGAACACAAGATTCGTGAACAACAGGACAAGAGTGAAAGCAGCGGTTTTGCACAGCACCAAGGCTGTCGTATCGTTGATCATGACAGTACCCTCAGCGCACGACGATACGGTGTGTGAATATCCCCTGGCTGCCCGAGGCGCTGACCATGTACACTCCCGCTTCGAGTACGGGGAGCCGCAGCGGACAGAGCATTCCCCGGGTCGTCTGCGGAATCTCAACGCGCGCAACCTCACGCCCCAGCATGGAGTGAATGCGCAGACAGACCGCACCATCCGACGGTGAGTGAATCTGGAGCGTCGCGCCTGCTGAAACATCCGTCGGATACACGCGAAGCTCCTGTGCCTGTGGCGGATGGGACAGAATCCGCGGTGACGGGACCTTCGGTGTGACGGGATCACCGATCCGGTGTTCGCGCTGCAGTGTCAATTGATACTGGCCACCCTGCAGAAGACCACGCTGAATGCCGGTGTGGATGCGTACGGTTGCGATATCCACTCCACCAGGAAGTTCCAGGCCAAGAATGATTATCGTATCACGGATCCCGGGCGGTATTCGGTATTCTCCGGAGGTGATGAGAACCGATTGTGTCTGCTGATCGACAAGATATCCCTCGATCAGCGTCGTATCCGCTATCGTGGTGTCCGAGGAGATGTGGATCGCGTAGCGCAGATTCTCATCATCGATGAGGGTGACTTCTTCCGAAGTCGTTAAGGTGTCGACTGGTGTGCCGCCTGCCGCACCCCAGTACAGGGAAGGGATGTCATAGGCATACCGCACCGTTCCGATCTGCGCTCCCGTACCGTCATGATGGGTCGGCTGCCGAAGCACAAATTCCTGATGCAATCCTCCGTTTTCGAGGAAAATGCTCTTGACTGTTTCCACTCCCAGGAGTTCCGCACCTTGAGAGATATCCTCCGCGCGTGTTTTCGCAGTCACCTGCCAGAGATCGCGCGGCCACCCGAGAATCGAAGAGTGCACGCGTGTCGTGGCAAGCATCGGCTCCTGATCTGAATTCAGGAATGCGAGCGGGTAGGATGTGAGGGAGCTTGCAGACAGGGAACTCCGGCGCACAGTGAACCAGGAATCCTGATCGTCATGATTGTCGGTCAAATACATGATTTCACCTTGACCGCGTGTCCATGTGATCATCGTCTTCGTCTGACCCTGCTCATCATACGCAAGGATCTTTGGATCTCGCTCGGGAATATTCAATGAATCCGCATTTGTGAAAATCGACACAGGTTGTATCCAGACACTCCCCGTATTCGCATCACGTGACTCATAGCCAATCCCATATTTGTTAGCGACATTCCTGGTGTTTTCCGTGCAATACACGATGTGAAGAATGCTGTCTACAATACCATGAAAGGGCGATGAAAGATTTTCCGTATAAGGTGAAACATAATACCAATCGTTATCCTTCGAAGAGTACCTCCGAAGTACGTGGGAGCCGTGTTGAAACACGATGTCGTAGAAATAACTCCACTGACCCTGGCCATCGAGCTCTCGACGGATGGTGATGGATGGATGTTTGCTTTCTTCCCTACTCCCGGGCACTTTGGAGGGACCAGCCCAGTTCTGTCCGCTGTTCGTGCTGGTCATGACATACAGGCCGGAACTGTCCGGAGTACTTTTCTTCGCAGCGTACACGTATGCCACATAACCATCCAGGGCGGCGATCGCAGGTTTGAGCATCTGCGCGAAGAGCTGGTCCACAGATTCCTGATTGAAAGTGCATGATTCCGTCGTCAGCAGCTTCCGCAGCAAACGGGACTCCCTATCCAGATCAGCTTCCGCGAGATACCAGACACCTCCTGATGACGTGGCAATCGAGGCATTGTCCCAGAAAGCGTGTGTCCGGGCATTCCCCATGTTATAGATCGGAGACAGGACATACAAATCTCTCCATGTATCCCCGGCATCGGTACTGCGACTGGCATAGGCGATGCCGTTGTCAGTGAACGTCATGTACACATCGCCGCCATACACACAGGTTTTCACCTGGTTGTTGTATTTTGTCGCGCATCGGTCCTCGCGGGGAATGCCGGTACTGTCAAATGAATTGTATTCCACCAGGGGATGGTCAATCACCAGTCGCCCGATCATGTTCTTCGCTGTTGCAGTTGAGTATGGCTTGAATGACAGAAAGATGTTGCGCGTCCGATCGGTTTCACAGAGATCCGGATAGTCCCGCTTCCGGTCGAGCAAACCGGGTGTCGTCCAGACTCCGAAGCGGTCTCTGCCTTCCGCGCCGGTAAAGAAATCGTAGGGATCGCCGTAGATTTCATCGTAATAATCCAGCCGATAATCGCCATCCGCCTCATACGGCCTGATATCGCCGGGAGCCAGGGTTCCCGCACTCCACACCAGGAAGCCGCCTTCGAAACCGCCGATAGAATCTCCATGCCCGGGAGAACCGATTTCATCGATCCGGTTGAAATGGATATCCCATCCGGTGCGACGACGGTTTTCGACGATCAGATACGACCGCTGTGCGCACTCCCAACTGGAGTCATCCTCCGGACTCGGTCCTGACACGGGGATGACAAGAACCTCCGGAATTTCTCCGTCGTCGCGTTCGTGAACCGGAGCAAGCTCGAGGTTCGCCCAGTCTCCAGCTGTGTCCATGAAAAGCGGACGCAGCCAACCGAGCCGCAGACGGTGCCATGGATCGAGCAACGCCGGGGTGTAGGTGCACAGATTCGTGGAGGCCATCGGAGAATACCGCCCGGCATCGAAAGGATACAGGTCATCGGTATCTGCCAATGCATGGAGGAGTTCGTGAAACCAGTACACCGGGGCTCCAAAGCAACCGTTGCGACGTTCGGCGCAAACGCAATATGGAAGTGTGAGCGTAGTGTCGATCTTGTATGTTCCTGCCATCCCTCCAGCGCCCGTGATGATGTTCCCGGCGTATTGGATGTACACCGCATCGACATCTCGCCAGTCCCATGCCGGTGGCAGGATGCTATCCGCAACGGCGAATGCGTACTCCGCGATGTCGAAGTTTATCTCATACGAGGCCGAATCCGGTTTGGCCATCGGAATTGTGAGCCACTCGATCCTGCCGTCGCGAAGACCGGAGACACCGGAGGTGTCGACGTTGTTGAGGATGCCTGAGCGTCCCGTCGATGTGTCGACGGAGGCAGGCAACAGTTCCCATGTTCCGAAGCTGTTGTCGCTGATGTACCGGGCAAAACTGCCATGCTGGAACCAACCGCTTTTCCCGACGGAATGATCCTCCGCACTCACTCCGGTATCGGGATGGACGACGACAGAGTCTTGTTTGAACAGAATATCCCAGTAATCTCTGTATCGATATTTGAACTCCTCGTACGTATCTGATTCCGTACGCCCCCGCGACCCACGCGCATCGGGATTCGTTGCGGCGTCAGAAAATTCGACCATGATGACGACGAGCTTTTTCTGTGTTGGCTGAGCATAAGAATGGGGAATCAGATAAAGAAATGCCAGACCGGCGATCAATGCGGTTTTCAGGATGAGAGATGCTTGCTTGCTTGCTTGCTTGCTTGCTTGCTTGAGCAGGGGAGATTGAATTTCTGCGATCATTGGGAAATCCTCCAGGCGAAGTGGACAAGAAATATGTGATGACATGAGACCGTCCTCGAATTCGCGATCTCTATCGTTCGCAGCATTCCCGGCTCAGATCAGACAGTACCTGTTTTTTGCGATAATGGTAAGGATTCATTCCGATACATGCAATAGGTATCTTTTTTTTCAAGATTTTCCGCATCGGACTCGAATGGCTGCACCGCCTCCTGCACGAACCGCGCCGCCTCTGGCGCCGCTACA
>JAFGKR010000267.1 GCA_016928515.1 Bacteroidota bacterium
CATCTGCCGGGTCAGGACGGGTTGATCATGTTGCTGCGCGAGAAGGGATATCGCGTGACGGCTGTTCGCTGACACCGGAGAATGACATCCTCCCTGCGGACGCCCATACCCGCCGGTAGCTTCCGATGCAGGGAGAATGCTGCTTCAGGTGTTCCCCTTGACGAAGAGCAGATTTTTCCGCACTTTTTTCATCACTTTCGCCCACTCCATCACCAGACGGAATATCCAATGAAGCGAATGCTCCTTCCTGCCGCTCTTCTCGTGCTGTTCTGCGGAAGCCAGGATCTGGCCGCACAGGCACGCAAGATTGTCTTCTTCGAACATTTCACTAATGCCAGCTGTGCTCCATGCGCATCGCTGAATCCGATATTCGAACAGAATATCGTGCACGGGAACAAGGGCAACTTCATACACATGGCGTATCACACAGTCTGGCCCGGACGCGACCCGATGAATGCGTACAACAAAGACGAAGTCGATGCGCGGGTGCGCTTCTACGGCGTCAACGGGGTTCCGAACATCATCATGCACGGAAACCGTTTCAACGGGAGCCCCTCCGACATCTCGCAGGAAATGCTTGAGCGTGTATCATCGGAAAGCAGTCCACTCCGTATCCGTGTCGAGGAAAGCTCCAATGGCACACAACGCACGGTCACGGCGACCTTCACCAGTCTCGGACTCGTACCGACAGCGGGAATACGTGTCCGTGCCGCGGTGATCGAAAGCGAGATCAACTACACCGCTGCGCCGGGATCCAACGGGGAGAAGGATTTTCCCAATGTCTTCCGCCGTTTCATGACGCCTGCCGCAGGGGAAACATTCGTTCCTGCCGCCGTGGGTCAGTCGGTTCAGTACACCTGGCAGTACGACATGGATCTCGCGGAGTGGGACAGTACGAGAATTTACCCGGTGGTCTGGGTGCAGCTCGACGGTTCCCATGAAGTTATAAACGCATCGGCACCGTTCATCCCCGCCGTGGAGTTCGTTACCAACGATGACACGTTCAAGAAAGCACTCCCGCAGGACGAGATTCCGTTCGCTGGGCGGATCGAGAATCTGGGAAATGACGCTGCTTCCGTCCGGCTCAGCTTCAGCAGCAGTCTTCCCGGTGACTGGTCCACTCTGTATGTCATCGATGGGAACGAGTACACGGGAGAGGCGGATGTCACCGTCCCCGCGGCTTCCTCTGTAGATGTCACTGTCCGGGTTCAGGTCGGCGACGATCCCGGCATCGCGGAACTCAAACTGACCATGACATCACTCGATGATCCCGAACTGACTCCGCAGCAATTGATCTTCGGTGTGATTTCCGGGATTTCCGATCTGATCGTCAACAACGACAACAGCTGGGGGAGTGACGACGGAACGAAAGCAGCGGATTTTCAGGATGCGTATCTGGCGGGCATCGCGGCAGCGGGCAGCAGCACCCACGCCGGTACTTCCCTGACTACATTCATGCGCGCGATGAATGCGCAGATGCTCGATGACGTTGGTCATGTGTACTATAACGCGGGCTGGGCGTTCCCCGGGTTAACGGACGACTTCGCTCGTGCCATGATCGGTTTCCTCGGACAAGGTGGAAATGTGTTTATCGCCGGACAGGACGTCGGCTGGGATACCTTTGATGAGAACGGTCATGGGACTTCCGCCACCCGGGTCTTCTACCGCTCGTATCTTTTCTCCAACTACGTCGCCGACGGGGATCAGGGCAATGCCACATTGTCATTCTACACATACGCAGGGGAGCCGCTGTTCGGCGGAACATCCTCCTCCACACTCGAGAATGTGTATGGTGGAAATGCTCAGGGACAGCCGTACATGTATCCCGACGTGCTTCGTCCCACATCTGAGGGTGTCGCCATCGCGTATTACAACACCGACGACACGAAAGTCGCTGCAGTACGCGGTGAGAAGAACAACTATAAGACTGTGTATTTCGGACTCGGGATGGAACAGGTCAAGGATGTTTCGGTGCGCAGCCAGATCATGAAACGCACGTGGCAGTGGTTCCACGGGGTGATCAGTTCGGCGGAATACGATGCGGCGATTGCCTCCTTGACCCTGGGCCAGAACTACCCGAATCCCGTCTCGTCCGCCACCATCATTCCGCTGGATGCCGCGCCGCGCGAGCGTCTGCTCCGCGTTTACGACATCAACGGACGTTTTATTGAAGCACGTCCCGTCGCCCCTGATGCTGTACAGCTCCGTCTTGTGACCGATGCGTACCGTCCGGGTGTGTATTACTACCAGCTCTTCGACGGCGGTATGCTCACCGGCAGCCGCGTCATGCAGGTAGTGCGGTAATCGGGGCTTTTCCGGGGCGCACATCCGTGCGCCCCTCCGGCTACCCTCCTGCTCCCCTCCTCCGCCTCTCCGCCCACAGCGGATCGGTTATCGCGGGCCTTTGGCTGCTCCTGCTCTTGCTGCTTCCCTTGGTACTCTCCGGGGCAATCCGTACTTTCCGGACATGCGGGTCCGCACTACATCGTTTTCCTCCCTGTCTAACATGTCGAGTCCAAACGCATGGAAATCAAGAACATCGCCTTCCTGATCGTCCTGATTGCTGCTTTCGCCGTGTTCGGGTACACCGCCCGGAAAGTGTTCGGATACCTGAAGCTCGGGAAAGCTGAGAACCGCTTCGATCATTTCGACAAACGCATCGGCAATGTGCTGGCCATCGCCTTCGGACAAAGCAAAATCCTGCGGGATCCCGTGCAGGGTCCCATCCATTTCGCCATTTTCTGGGGCTTCGTGATCCTTCTCCTGGCGGTAGTGGAATCCATCGGGGAAGGGCTGATTCCGGGTTTCTCCTTTGCCTTCCTCGGTCCCGTCTACGACGTCATCGCCTTTCTCACCGATCTCGTGGCGCTCTTCGTACTCGCGGCCGTACTTTTCGCCCTTTTCCGGCGTCACATCGCCGGACCGAAGCGCCTGCGCGAGCTCGACAAGCCCTCGCAGATGGATGCTACCGTTATCCTGATCACCATCGCGCTGATCATGATCTCCATGTTCGTGCAGAATGCTACGCGAATCGCTCTCGGCGACGGTGCGGATTTTGCTGGCGGCTCGCGCTTTATCAGTGCAGCGATGGCAGGATGGTTCTCCGACAGTCCGGGCACACAGGTTTTATTCGAGATCGCCTGGTGGGTACATGTCGTGCTGGTGCTGGGCTTCCTGAATTTCCTGCCGTACTCCAAGCACTTCCACGTGATCACCTCCATTCCCAACGTATACTTCAGCAACCGCGGCATTCACAGGGAGGGCGACGGGGCGCTGAAACCGCTGGATCTCGAGGACGAAACCGCCGAGAAGTTCGGGAGCTCCGACATCGAGGATTTCACGTGGAAACAACTGTTCGACAGCTACACCTGCACACATTGTGGTCGCTGCACTGCGGTCTGCCCGGCAAACATCACCGGCAAGCTGCTCTCACCGAAGAAGATCATCGTGGATACACGCACGCGCCTCGAGGAAAAGGCGCCGGTGGTGACAAAGGGAATCGAGGACTCGCCCGTCCTGCAGAAGCAGCTGCTGCATGACTTCGTCACACCACAGGAATTGTGGGCCTGTACCACCTGCCGGGCCTGCGTGATGGAGTGTCCCGTCATGATCGAGCATGTCGATCAAATTGTCGACATGCGCCGCTACCTCACCCTGACCGAGGGTGAATTCCCCGAGCAGCTGCAGGTGCTGTTCCGCAATCTCGAAAACAATTTCGCCCCGTGGCAGTTCAGCCCGGAAGACCGCGGCGCCTGGGCTGAGGGACTGGAGATCCCGCTGCTTTCCGATCTCGGTAGTGCCGAGGAAATCGACTATCTCTTCTGGGTGGGCTGCGCAGGCAGCTTCGACGCCCGCTATAAAAAGGTCAGCGTTGCGCTCGCGAAAATCATGCGGAAGGCGGGCATCCGATTTGCTATTCTCGGACGGGAGGAAAAGTGCAACGGTGATCCCGCCCGCCGTGCCGGCAATGAGTATCTCGCGCAGATGCTCATGGTCGACAACATCGAGAAGCTCAATGCCTACAAGGTGAAAAACATCGTGACGGCCTGTCCGCACTGTTTTCATTCGCTCAAGAATGAATTCCCGCAGTTCGGCGGCACGTACAAAGTCATCCACCATTCGGAACTGATCAGCCGGCTCATCGACCAGGGCGTCATCCTGCTCGACACACCGATGCGCAAGGACGTCACCTTCCACGACAGCTGTTATCTCGGCCGTTACAACGACATTTATGAGGAACCCCGCTCATCGATCGTTCACATAGAGGGGCTCCACATCGTCGAGATGGAGCGTAACCGTGACAAGGGCTTCTGCTGCGGTGCAGGAGGTGCGCAGATGTTCATGGAAGAATCGGAAGGGAAACGCGTCAACATCGAACGGACCGAAGAGGCCCTGGCGACCGGAGTGGAGACCATCGCGTCGGCCTGTCCGTTCTGCATGACCATGCTGACGGACGGGGTGAAGGAGAAAGAGAAGCAAGAGGAAGTGGAAGTGAAGGATATTGCAGAACTCGTGTATGAGGTGATGAGAAAATGAGCACACAACACAGAATCACCGGCGCAATGACGCTGGTTTTCCTTCTCTTCGTCACCGGATGTGGACCATCCGGCAACAAAGCTCCCGTGTCCGACACCACGGCAATCAGCGACAGTGCCGTAGCGGATGACGCTCCCGTGCAGCCCGACGAAACCAATCGTGTCGACATTGGCCACTGGCATGACATGACCTGGAAGGATTTCGACCTGCAGTTCACTGACTTCGCACAGAGCGATCCCCCGGTGGTGCGTGTCTACGGCATTTGCGATTCCGTTACCGTGGTATTTCCGGAGTCCGTTCCCGATGCCCTGCCGGAAATCCTGATTTGCAATCTCGACGGAGTGTACACGGTGGAAGACGCATTCGCCATGCTGGGTATTGAAATTGGCGAGGTCGTGGATTCCGAGGGGCCGTGGATAAGCTTGGCCACTCTCGACGAACGCTTCGCGGGTCTGAAATACCGAAGTGCCGGCGAACACGCTGACCGCACGACGCAGTTGCTGCTGCAGTTCACACGTTGAATTTCCCAATCAGAGCTTCCGGAGGAAACAGAGCTTCCGTAAGAAACAGGAGGACAAACCACAAGGTTTGCCCTCCTGTTTTTCCTGCGACAGGCTGGAAGCGTATTGCCAACGGCGATCGGTCAACGGCCGATCCGCCATCGCCCGATCAAACTTCCATGATTTCCGCTTCCTTGTGCTTGATCATTTCGTCGATGCGCTCGACGTGCATGTCCGTCATCTCCTGCACATCCTTCTCCGCCTTGATGCGTGCGTCCTCGGAAGCATGATCTTCCTTCTCGGCTTTCTTCAGGTGATCGTTTGCATCACGACGGATATTGCGGAGCGCGATCCTGGCATCTTCCGCGAATCGCTTGACGAGTTTCACCATCTCGCGGCGTCGTTCCTCGTTGAGCGGAGGAATGGGAACGCGGATGATGTTGCCGTCATTGGAGGGATTCAGACCGAGATCCGCCGACATAATTGCTTTTTCAATGGAATTGAGGGATGACTTGTCCCAGGGCTGAATGCTCAGCGTATGAGGATCCAGCACCGATACGTTGGCCATCTGTGTGAGTGGCGTCATCGTGCCGTAATACTCGACTTTCACGCTGTCCAGCAGGGCCGTGGTCGCTTTTCCCGTCCGGATTTTGCTCAGCTCCTGGCGCAGGTTTTCGAGGGTTTTATCCATGCGCTCTGAAGCATCGTTGAGGATGTCTTTCATCATGATGCCGTCTCCGCTATTCTGGATTGTTCGTCGTCGACGTGATGGAATCAGACACCAGCGTTCCGACATCCTCCCCGAGGAGCAGGCGCCGGAGATTGCCGCGGATGTTGATGTTGAAGACAATAATAGGAAGTTTATTTTCGCGACACAATGTTATCGCGGTCATATCCATCACACGAAGATCGCGCTTGAGAACGTCGAGATAGGTGATTTCGGGAAAATGAAATGCGTCCGGATTTTTCTCGGGATCGCTGTCGAAGACGCCGTTGACGCGCGTTCCTTTCAGAATGACATCCGCCTCGATCTCCACGGCGCGGAGCGCGGCGGCGGTATCCGTCGTAAAATAAGGATGACCCGTTCCCGCGCCCATGATGACGACGCGGCGCTTTTCGAGATGCCGGATGGCGCGGCGACGGATGTAGGGTTCGGCAATCTGATCCATCTCGATCGCGCTCGCAAGCCGTGTATGCACACCTTTCGACTCGAGCGTATTCTGCAACGCAAGGGAATTGATCATGGTCGCAAGCATGCCCATCTGATCGCCCGAAGCCTTATGTATTCCCTCCACTGTGGATGACACGCCGCGGTAGATGTTTCCCCCGCCGAGCACGATACCGACTTCTACACCGAGCTCCACTGCGGAAATGATTTCGTCGGCATAGTTCTGCAAGGCCGCCGGATCTATCCCGTACTCCCGATCGCCCATCAGGGCTTCACCGCTGAGCTTGAGAAGAATGCGCTTGAATCTGGGTTCCATGTTGTCTCCTGATAACAAAAAGCCTTCTGGTGCAAACCAAAAGGCTGAAAAGAGAGGATGACCGCGTTACCCGCCGACCTGGAATCGCTCGAAACGCTTGATCGTGAGCTCTGCCCCCGCCGCCTTGGCGACTTCTTCGACATGCTCCTTGACCGTCTTCGTGGTGTCGCGGAGGAAGGTCTGCTCCAGAAGCGTAAACTCCTGGAAATATTTGTTGAGTTTCCCTTCGGCGATCTTGTCGACGATGTTCTCGGGCTTGCCCTGCTCGACAGCCTGCTGCCGGTAGATCTCCAGTTCCTTCTCGCGCACATCCTGCGGCACGGCGTCACGATCAATGGCGACGGGATTCATCGCAGCGATCTGCATGGCGAGATCCTTCCCCAGCTTGCTGACTTCCTCGTTTCCGGCCGGACCCGCGATTTCGAGCATGACGCCGAGCTTTGCCCCGGGATGGATATAATCGATCAGAATCCCATCGGAATCAAACGTCGCGAAGCGCCGGACTTCGATTTTCTCGCCGATCTTCCCGATCGTCTCTTTTAAATGATCCTCGAGCGTCAGTCCGTCACTCTGAAGTTGCATCAACGTCTCGACGTCCCCGGGACGGTCGGATTTTACTGCTGCCAATGCACGCTGCGCGAGTGCGAGGAAATCCTCACTGCGGGCGACAAAATCCGTCTCGCAATTGACTTCGACGATGACACCATTGCCGTTGTCGATTTCGGTAAGAACGACACCTTCGTTCGCACTGCGATCGGCACGCTTCTCAGCGGTGGCGGCGCCTTTTTTCCGCAGGTACTCGATGGCCTGCTGCATGTCTCCGTTGGTCTCGGCCAGCGCCTTCTTGCAGTCCATCATCCCGGCGCCGGTTTTGTCCCGGAGGTCTTTCACCATGGAGGCTGTGATTTCCATACGATCTCTCTGTCTGAAATATGAAGAAAAAGTGATATGCGGTGATAAAAAGAATGGCTGAACAAGCAGCCATTCATTCGAGTCCTATTCGGATTCCTCGTCAGTCTGCTCCGTCTCTTTGGCGACGCGCTCTTCTTCGGCCTCCTGTTCCGCCTTGTGGACGCGCCCCATCTCCCGTCCTTCATCCACGGCTTTCATCATGGCCTTGGTCACCAGTTCGATGGTACGGGCGGAATCGTCGTTTCCGGGGATCACGTAATCCACCAGATCGGGATCGCAGTTGGTGTCGACGATGGCGATGACGGGGATACCAAGATTGCGCGCTTCCTTGACGGCGATATGCTCTTTCTTGATGTCGACGACAAAGAGCACACCCGGAATGCGACTCATATCGACGATCCCGCTGAGAATCTTGTTGAGACGATCCTTCTCGCGGGTGAGCATGAGGCGTTCCTTCTTCGTGATCGATTCGAAGGTGCCGTCGCTCTCCATTTTCTCGATGTTGGTGAGGCGCTTGATGCTCTTACGAATGGTGCTGAAGTTGGTGAGCATGCCGCCCAGCCAACGTTCGACCACGTAATTCTGACCGGCATCCACCGCGGCTTCGCGGATGATGTCCTTGGCCTGTTTCTTGGTGCCGACGAGCAGCACGCGCTTGCCTTCTGAGACGATATCGCTGACGGCCTTGCAGGCAATGTCGAGCTGTTCCTGCGTCTTCTTCAGGTCGATGATGTGAATCCCGTTGCGTTCCATGAAGATGTACGGTTTCATCTTCGGGTTCCAACGGCGCGTCAGGTGTCCGAAATGGGTCCCTGCTGCGAGCAGATCTTCGAGTTGCACTTTGGGCATGGATTCTCCAGAAAAAAAATGTTATTCCTCTGCATCCATCATCCCGATCGCAGATGTCCCACAGGACACACCCTGCCGACGGTCCGGATGCATGTGTGATGATATCGGGAAATCAGCGCTTGCTGAACTGGAAGCGCTTGCGGGCCTTTTTCTGCCCGTACTTTTTTCGCTCGACCATACGGGAATCACGCGTGAGAAGACCACTGGAGCGCAGCTTCGGACGGTACTCCTCGTCAATGGTGAGGAGTGCACGCGCAATGCTCATCTTGATCGCACCGGCCTGCCCATGCGAGCCGCCACCGCGCACACGAATACGCGCGTCGTAGCGATCGTTGGTCTCGGTCACGGTCAGCGGCTGGCGGACTTCGCTGAGGAGAACCTCCGTGGGGAAGTAATCCGTGACATCCTTGCCGTTGACGGTGATCTTACCGTTTCCCGGGGTCAAAAATGCGCGGGCGACAGCGGTTTTCCTTCGCCCGACACTGATGTTGTTGACCATATACAACCTTGTCTATCTGGTGAGAATTATGAACGTTTCCGAAATCAGTCGAACGTCAGTGCCTTGGGCTGCTGGGCCTCATGCGGGTGCGAATCTCCGCCGTAAACCTTGAGCTTCTTGATGATGCGGCGGCCAAGGCGGTTGTGCGGAAGCATACCGCGCACAGCATGCTCTATCACATACTGCGGGTTCGTCTTCACCAGGTCCTTGAACATGCGCGTCTTGGAACCTCCGGGATATCCCGAATATGTGAAGTACGACTTCTGTTCCTGCCGCTTCCCGGTGAGGCGGACCTTGTGCGCATTGATCACGATGACGAAATCGCCGGTATCCACATGCGGGGAAAAAATGGGCTTGTGCTTCCCGCGAAGGATGCGCGCGACGTTTGCCGCGAGACGACCGAGCACCAGACCATCAGCATCGACGACGTACCACTTTTTGTCGACGTCGGCTTCAGTGGCCTGGAAGGTTCTCTGTGTGGTCCGTTTGCTCATATTCTGCCTTTGTCAATCCGTTGATGACTCGATAAAATTAAACCGATCTACAAATTAACGGCGCAACAGCGAAAAAGTCAAGGTAGGAATGCGGGAGCCCCGCCGGAAAAGGCGAAAAAACACCAGCTGAAATTGGTTGACGTGGCAACTCCCGGAGTCATTCAGGTTCATGTGGAATTATCTCGCGTTCCGTTCTCCCTGCAGGACAAGGAATTATCACATCAAAATTCTATTTTTAAACAGACATACCGTTGATCCCGCTCACCAAACGAACCTATCGATGAAGTCTTCCCGCACGCAGCACTGCAACTGGAAATTCGACGAACTCCGCAGCAATATCATGGGCATTGACACCGAGGTTCCTCTCCTTGATGGTCGGCGCGTGCCTTACGTGTTTCTGGACAACGGTGCCAGCACCCCGTCCTTCCGGCATGTGTTCGATGTGATGGAAGAGTTCATGCCGTTCTATTCAGGGGTGCATCGCGGAACGGGATTCAAATCCATCCTCGCGACACAGGTGTTCGACGAGGCCCACAATATCGCCGGATCCTTTGTGGGTGCCGACCCCGACCGGGATACGGTGATCTTCGTGAAAAACACCACCGAGGCCGTGAACAAACTGGCGAAACGCTGTGACTGGAGAGACGGCGACGTCGTCATTTCAACGATGATGGAGCATCATTCGGACGATCTGCCGTGGCGCATGCATGCGCGGGTCATCCACATCGGCGTAAATGACAAGGGCTACCTCGATATGACGCAGCTGCGTTCGGCGTTCGAAACGAATCGCGGTCACGTCCGCTTCCTCGCACTGACGGGAGCGTCGAATATTACAGGCATTATCAATCCCATTCACGAACTCGCGGAAATCGCCCACGCACACGACGCTCATATCTTCGTCGATGCGGCCCAGCTGGCTCCGCATCGCGCGATCGACATTCGTCCGCACGACGACCCCGGTCACATCGACTTTATAGCCTATTCCGCGCACAAGATGTACGCACCATTCGGCATCGGTGTGCTGGTGGGATCGAGGGACTATTTCACCACAGGTGATCCGGATATGGTCGGTGGCGGCGTGGTGGAGATCGTGGAACTCGGCCAGGTCGCATGGTCGGCACCCCCTGCGCGAGAAGAGGCCGGCAGCCCGAACGTCCCCGGTGCCGTGGGACTCGCGGCCGCGATACACATGCTGCAGTCGGTCGGCATGGAGACGATCGCGCAACATGAACAGGAACTCGTCCGCTACGCCATCACACGCATGAAGGACGTACCGGGTATGCGAATCTACGGACCGGTGGAGGAGCAGGAGCTTGAGAACAAGGTCGGCGTCATCAGCTTCGAGATCGTCGGGGTGCCGCATGCGAAGGTCGCCGCCATCCTCAGCGTGGAAGGCGGCATCGGCGTGCGCAACGGCTGCTTCTGCGCTCATCCGTATGTCAAGCGCCTGCTGCAGTTCGATGAAACCGAGGCGAAGGAGATCACACAGGAAATTCTCGCCGGTGACCGGTCGAACCTACCCGGCATGGTACGTGCCAGTTTCGGATGCTACAATACACACGACGACGTCGACCGACTGATCGACGCGCTCATGCGTATCGGACATGGAGAAATCATCGGAGAGTACGAGCTGCATCCCCGCACCGGCACCTGGTGGCCAAAGAACTTCGATTATGATTTCAAGGAGTACTTCCCTCACTTCTCATTCCGTCCCACATCGGCGATCACGGAATTCACCGAGGCGAGCTGATCCGCGCACTTCCCTGCTTCTGTCACCTCCGACGATCCGTTTTTTCCGCAGACCTGCGGTCAACCGCTCTGTGGCCTGTACACGAGCACATCCACCCGTTCGAGTGTGACCAGTCCCCCGCACTTCGCTTCATCGAAAATGTCATCCAGTCGCGCAATGAACGGTTGAATCTTTTCCTCTTTGTCTGCGATCTCTATCACAATAGGGAGGTCATCCGAGAGACGAAGCAGCCGCGCGGTGTGCAGCAGACTGGAGGCACCGAATCCCTCAATCCCGCGGAGCACGGTCGCACCAGCGAGACCGTCTTCCCGCGCCCGCAGTACGATGTGCTCGTACAACGGCCTCCCATCGCAGCGATCTTTCTCCCCGATGAATATCCGCAGCAGCTTCGCGTCACCGAGTGTATGCATGGTTTCCTCCGGGATCAGATGAGTTTTGCGATCAGCATACCGAACCAGATGCCGAACAGGCAGAAGAGTACGCTGAGCACAGCATTTCCTGTCGCGGCGAGATAACTGCCTTCGGTCAGCAGCTTCCAGGTTTCCAATGAGAACGTGGAGAACGTGGTAAAACCGCCGCAGAGGCCGACGGTGAGAAACATCTTCATCACGGGCCCCGGTCCTGTTCTGCTCTCTGCCACCTGTACGATGAACCCGAGAAACAGGGAACCGAGAATGTTGACAGCCAGCGTACCGTAGGGAAAGCCCTCCCCCGTCCAGCGATATACCACACCGGACGCCAGGTAGCGCAGTGCGGCACCAATACCACCTCCCGCTCCCACTGCCAGAATCATCTCGAACTGCATGTCATTACTTGCGCTGTGTCCGGGCGTTTCCTATCATGAAAGATACTTATCGAAACAGCCATGGACAATGATACGATGAAATCCGTACTGATAACCGGTGGCACAGGCGGACTCGGCAGCGTGGTCACGCTCCGCCTGATCCAGGAAGGCTTCCACTGCACCGTTCCCTACCGCACAGTCGAGGAAGCACAGTCCCTTCGAGTGCATCTCGCTCCACAACAGCGCGATCAGCTCTTTCTGCTCGAGGCGGATCTGCTGAAGGAAGACGAAGTCGACCGGGTCTTCCAGGCCGCGATTTCGGCGCATCCTCTCCACGGTTTTGTCCATCTTCTCGGCGGTATCAAAGGATTTCAGCCAATCGCCGAAACCTCGATCGCTGACTGGGATTTTCTCATCGACCTGAATCTCCGCTCCCTTTTCCTGATGAGCCGTCTTGCGATGACGTATTTCATCGAGAAGGGCTACGGACGCATTGTGACCATCGGTGCGATGGCGGCGGTGAAACCGGCGGCGAAGCAGGCCGGCTACGGGGTAGCCAAGGCGGGCGTCTCTGCACTGACAAAAATTCTCGCGGATGAGGGACGAGAGCATGGCGTCACGGCGAACTGCATCCTCCCGAGTGTGATCAAAACCGAAGCGAACATGGAATGGGGATCCGAGGAGGATGTCCCGAAATGGGTCACACCCCAGGAAATCGCCGGTACGATCAGTCATCTTCTGGGCGACGAGGCCGGTAGCGTGAATGGAAGCGACATCCGTCTTTTCGGACGGTTGAATATCTGACCTGTGACACTGTGAACGAAATGTGCTCCGTCCGTTGTTTTAGTGGTGCGTTCTTCGGATTTTAGTAATTGGTGAAATTTGATTGCGTACACTTTGAACTTCACGAACATCCATAGCACCGCAGCACCTCCCGAACCCCACTCAGAGTCGAGTGTCCCTTCGCGAAGCATCCCGCGATCCCGTGTCTCCATCCGCAATGTGGAAATCGGTGGTGACGGTTTCGTCGTCATCGCCGGCCCCTGCGCCGTGGAATCCGATGAGCAGATCCAGGCCTCGGCCGAGCTGGTCGCCGCGCACGGTGTGCAGGTGTTGCGCGGCGGCGCTTTCAAGGCCCGCACCTCGCCCTACACATTCCAGGGGCTCGGACTCGACGGTGTCAAGCTGATGCGGGATGCGGCAGACCGCTGTGGGCTCCCCATGATCACCGAGGTCCTCTCCGAACGCGATGTCGAAAGCATGCTTTCGTTCGTCGACGCTTTCCAGGTCGGTTCGCGCAACATGGATAACACCGCGCTTCTCAAGCTGCTCGGGCAGGTCGACAAACCCATCCTTCTGAAACGAGGTTTCGCCGCTACGATCAAGGAGTGGTTGCTGGCGGCGGAGTACATCGTGGTTGGCGGGAACGAACAGGTGGTCCTCTGTGAGCGCGGCATCCGTACCTTCTCCAGCGAAACCCGCTTCACACTCGATCTCGCCGGCGCTCTGTACGCCCGGCAACAAACCCGTTTCCCCGTGGTTATCGACCCGTCACATGCCACCGGTAATCCCCAGCTCATCCCGCCGCTCGCAGCGGCGACACTCGCTGCCGGGCTTGACGGTCTCATGGTCGAGGTCCATCCCCATCCGGAGGCCGCACTCTCGGATGCCGACCAGGCCCTGACGCCGGATCTCTTCGCAAACATGATGGAGCAGCTCCGACGCTTTGCGTCCGCTGCCGGCCGGCCGTTCGCTCGATGACTCTGCTGCATCACGAGAGCACACGGCACGAGAAGATCTTCATCCCTCGGTCCGGAACGTTTTCCCGTCCACCCCTCTCATCCGTGCGTTTGACATGAGCCGCGAAGTCCACAGCATGTTCGCGGAGATCGCCGGCAGTTATGACCGGGCGAATTCAATGCTGTCGCTCGGAGTACACCATCACTGGCGGCGACGCACTGTCACCCTCAGCGGTGCACAGCCCGGCGATCGCGTCCTCGACTGTGCTACAGGGACAGGGGATCTCGCCATCAGCTTCAAAAAGGCCGTGGGAAAAGACGGTGTGGTTGTGGGAACGGATTTCTGTGCGGACATGCTCGCATTCGCACCCGCCAAAGCCACACAGAAGGGATTGGACATCCAGTGGGAAGTGCAGGATGCGATGCACCTGACATACGCAGATGACAGCTTTGATATCGCCTCCATCGCCTTCGGCATTCGCAATGTGGATGACCCGCTCACTGCATTACGCAGCATGGCGCGCGTCGTACGCAGCGGCGGCCGTGTGATGGTACTGGAATTCGGGCGCCCGCTCTGGTGGATGAAACCGTTTTTCACCTTCTACAGCCGCGTGGTGATTCCTCTGGTGGGTGGCCTGGTATCAGGGAAACGCGATGCCTACGAGTATCTTACGCGCACCTCGGCCGCCTTCCCTACCGGAGACGAGTTCCTCGCGTTGATGAATGAGAGCGGGATGTTCCGTGAACGCCGTACCGTTCCTCTCACCGGTGGTATCGCATATCTCTATATCGGCGTTGTACGCTGAAGAACCCGCAGCAAGCACTGATCACACATCCCCCCGACTCGTCAGGCATCCTCCCGATTGCTCACACATCCCCCCGACTCGTCAGG
>JAFGKR010000268.1 GCA_016928515.1 Bacteroidota bacterium
ACGCCTGCCCACACCCGGACGCTGCCTGCAACTCCACGGTGTTCATGGTTCTCTGAGAGGTATATTGCTCGCAGAGCTTTTTCGCCGCACAGGACGGCAGCTCGTCGTGATCAGCGCCGATACGGCAACCGCGCAGGAGCTGTGGAACGATCTCTCCCTGATTCTCGGTGACGAACTGGTGCTGTATATCGGCGAACACTACTCGCACACACAGAGGCGGATCCGAAACATAACCAGCACTTTCGCGGAGAATGCCGACACCCTGCGCTCACTGACCGAAACGCCGGCACGCGTGGTTGTCACCAATATCCGCACGGCCGTACAGGAGTTTCCATCCGTCCAGGACATTCGCGAGCAATCGCTGCACATCGCCCGCGGGCAGACCTTCGAACAGCTTCAGCTGATCCGGAGAATTGCGTATGGCGGATTCGAGCAGACGGAGTTCGTCACGAGCACCGGCGAGTACGCCGTCCGTGGCGGTATTGTCGACGTCTTCCCCGTCGGCGTCGATAATCCCATCCGTTTCGAATTCTTCGGCGACGAGATCGATTCGATCCGCGAGTTCGATGCGCTGAGCCAGCGCTCGATCCGGCAGCTCGATGAAGCGGCCTTCGTCACATCACTGTTCCTCGACGATGAGCCCCGCACACACAGCCGCATGCCCGAATTCTTTGATCCGCAGGCACTGCTTTTCATCGACGGCTGGGAAACCGTTCTGCAGACCGCTCTCGACCTCGAGCAGCTTGCAGTGTTGACCGCTCTGCGCGACAGGCACCCGACGCTGCTTTCCGCAGTCATGAAACAGGACTGCGCCGACCTCCTCGACCTGGGAGGAGAATCCCAACCTTCGATGAACGGCTCCATCCGTATGCTGCGGGATACGCTTGTACAACTGCAGGAAAACGGCTTTGACCTCGTGCTGGTGGCCGATTCTCCGCAACAGGCGGAACGGCTCGAGGACCTCCTGCACAGCGCTGTCGAGGAGCAGGATAGTGAGGATTTCGCCGTCCCTCTGCTCCATCACGACGTTCGATATTGTCCATTGACGGAGGGTTTCGTTCTTCCCTCCATGCGGCTGGCTGTGCTCACCGAGCATCAGATTTTCAACAGACAGCACATACGCAAACGCGCTTCACGCGGTCAGCGAGGACTCTCTCTCCGGGAAATGAAGCAGCTCCGCATCGGTGATTTCGTCGTCCATGCCGACAAGGGGATCGGCAAATTCATCGGTTTCGAGACTATCGCGGTAAACGGAGGTCTTCAGGAAACGGCGAAACTGCTCTATGCAGACGATGACACGTTGTATGTCAACCTGAACTATATCAACAAGTTACAGAAGTACAGCTCAGAGGAAGGGTATTCACCTCAGCTTTCACGTCTCGGCAGTGGCGCATGGGAACGGCTTCGCGCAAAAACAAAAAAACGGCTCAAGGATATCGCCCGTGACCTCATCCAGCTGTACGCCAAACGGAAGATGTCCGAGGGCTACGCCTTCTCCGCCGACGGACAGTGGCAGAAGGAACTCGAGGCATCGTTCATCTACGAGGACACGCCGGACCAGGCGAAGGCAACCGTCGATGTCAAGCGTGACATGGAGGAAGCCGTGCCTATGGACCGCCTGGTCTGTGGGGATGTCGGCTACGGAAAGACCGAAGTGGCCATCCGTGCCGCGTTCAAGGCGGTGGTCGACGGACGACAGGTCGCCGTGCTCGTCCCGACTACCATCCTTGCGCAGCAGCATTTCAACACGTTCCGCGATCGGCTGAACCGATACTCCGTGTTCGTGGAATCGCTCTCGCGTTTCAAATCGACGAAGGAGCAACGCGAGACGATAGAGAAACTTCGTCGCGGAAGCATCGACATCATCATCGGGACCCATCGCCTGCTCAGCAGGGATGTCGCCTTCAAGAATCTCGGTCTTCTTGTCATCGATGAGGAGCACCGCTTCGGTGTTGCGGCAAAAGAAAAACTGCGGGAGCTGCGGACGAACGTGGACACCATGACCATGACGGCCACGCCCATCCCGCGCACGCTGAATTTCTCCCTGCTTGGTGCACGGGATCTTTCCGTGATCGAAACACCACCGAAAAATCGTCTTCCCATCATCACCCATCTTCTCCCCTTCGAGCGAGAGACCATCATCGAAGGTGTGGAACGCGAGATGAAGCGTGGCGGACAGGTGTTTTTCGTCCACGACAAAGTGCAGGATCTCGAGCATCTCACGGAGGTATTGCGAAGCTATCTGCCCGGGATCCGCATTTCCACGGCGCATGGTCAGATGAAATCCGCAGATCTCGAACGCGTCATGATGCGCTTCCTGGAAAAAAAGGTCGACGTGCTGGTCGCGACGAAAATCATTGAGAGCGGGCTCGACATCCCCAATGCAAACACGATCTTCATCAACAACGCGAATCATTTCGGCCTTGCGGAGCTGTATCAGCTGCGCGGGCGTGTCGGTCGTTCGAACACGCAGGCATACGCATACCTGCTCATCCCGCCCACCTCCAAGCTCACGCGCGACGCCCTCAAACGGCTGCAGGCGATCGAGGAATTCTCGGAGCTGGGAACGGGATTTCAACTTGCGATGCGCGACATGGAGATTCGCGGCGCGGGCAACCTTCTCGGAGCGGAACAGAGCGGATTCATCACGGAAATCGGCTTCGAGCTGTATATGTCAACGCTGGAAGAAGCGGTGGAGGAATTGAAGACCGAGGAATTTGACGGACTGTTCCGTGAAGAAGAAAAGGAACTCCGCCCGAGGGCTGATGTCGTGATGGAACTGGGCCTCGATGCATATCTCCCGCACGGGTACGTGAGCAACGCCACTGAGCGTTTTGATCTGTACAAACGGCTCTATAACTGTGAGACGGAAGAGGAAATCACGGCAGTGGAACAGGAACTCGCCGATCGCTTCGGGACACTGCCGGAGGAGGCACATGCCCTGCTCTTCTCCGTCCGCCTGCGGCTTATCGCCGCGCGCATCCGTCTGGCACGCGTCACACTCGAGGCACAGCAGCTGAACATCGCGCTCCCGCCGCAGGATGACGTACTGTTCTACGAGCGTCATTTTCAGCAGATGATGGCATGGGTCCTGGACAACAAGGATCGCGTCAGGATGGAGCAGGACAGCAGGCAGGTGCGTCTCATCGTACGCGACATACGAACCCCGGAGGATGTTCATTCCCTGCTCCGGACACTCGAAGACGCCGTAAGAGTGTCAATGGAGGTATCCGATGCGCAGTGACGAGCGGAACCGCGCACGGGAACGGACGACGGCATGGTTCATCATCGCCGTCATGGCGGCGGCGATGCTGTACTTTGCCTCTGTGGGTGGATTGCTCCGCGGATTGCTTCCCGCGGAAGAGGCCGCCTCTCCGCCACCGGCGGATCTGTCGCACATCACTCGCCGTGCGGTGCAGCTGCCACTCTCTTTCCCATCGTTTTCGACGGAGCGCATCAATCGGCATGCTGAAGCACTTCGATCGAACGCTGTCACCTGGTGTGAACTCCGCATCCCGCTCTGGACTCCCACGACTCGCAATCTCGAATACAGCAGCTACGACCTTCGCCGCAGCATCGCCGTGATCCGGCAGTTGAAGGCTCACGGCCTCGGGATCACGCTTGCACCGGTGTACTGGGACGGAAAGCACATGGCAGCGATCCCGCAGACCAGTGTCGCGAGAGCGTTCTTCCGTGCCTATCGAAGCATGCTGTTTGATATGGCGGAAACTTGCAGCGCAGCGGGAGCGGACAGTTTTCTTCTCGACGGGGTCTTCGGCGCGGACATGGTTTCCGCTGCGGACTGGCTGCATCTGCTCAATGAGCTTCGGGATGTCTACGCCGGGTCGATCGAAGCGCGGATGTCCCCGGGTCAAACCCCCACGCTCTATCTCCCGCATATCGATGGAGTGCATGTGGAATCCGATCAGGAGATCAGCGAACGACTGCGCACATCGGATATCCCGCTCCAGCTCCGCACCGCTGCCCGAGACCGCTACGTCCCATCATCCGAACCGTGGCTTCCGATGCTCGCGGATGCGGATACGTCGATGCACAGTATGTTCTCCGCGCTGGACGAACTGATAGTGCTGGATGTCAACGGCGACTTCGTACTCACCGGTGCCACGGCGTTCGATCTGCTGGGAAACGAACGCAGAGCCGACAATCCGCTGGCAGTGCGAGTGAGAGCCATGCGACAGAGAGGCATCGACAGGGAGTTGATGAACAGACAACCGGAATTTCGAAGTGCGCCGATACCGGCATCAGAGCCGGATTCCCATCCCGACTGACAACAGGAAGTAGCGACGAACGCCCGTGGGCTCCGGCGGCCGACCGTCCGAATAGTGGTAGTACGCCCGCGCTCCCTTCTCGATCTGGATGCGATACTGGAGTTCATAAAACGCGAAATCCGTTGCCACCTGGAAACCCATCAGCACGAAAAGCCGTTTATCCGCGGGATCCACTTCCCGAACGTACTGCCACTCGGGATGGTTGCTGTCCTTGGGAAAATCGCGCTCCCATGTCGGATCGAAACTTCCGCCCACGATCAGGGAGACGGGGATCGGTAATCGCAGGCGGAAAACGGCGTCGATCATCACAGTGGGGTACAGGACACTCAATCCTGGACGAAAAAGCACATACCATCCGGGCAATGGCTGTGCAAGCATGATATCCCATGTGCCGGAAACTCCAACCGAAATGTCGGACGCGGTTTCGTGCTGGCGGAAATTATGCCAGACGGCGACGGGACCAACCGCAGGGCCGGTTTTCAACCAGGATTCGTTGCGCAGAATATCGGTCGTCTTGTCTGATTGTGCAAACACAGATGTCGCCGGAAGAGCGAGAAGTACACACGCGGCTATTGGTATGAGGCACCTCATTCTGACAGCGCCATTTTTTTCAGGAGGGATGCCGGACGATACCGCTCCCCACCGAGTTCGTCGTGCATGGCACTGAGAATGGTTGAGAGATTGCGCCATCCGATGCGATGGCCCCAACTGAGCGGACCGCTGTCGGGCATGGTTACGCGCATCAGCATGTCCATGGTTTCCTGTCCGGTCAAATCCTGCTGACAGATCAGCACCGCTTCGTTGATCATCACAGCCAGCATGCGTGGTGTGATCATGCCGATCTCGTCACGGACCACTTCCATACGCTTTCCGATGCCGGCGAAGAAGTCCGTAAGAATTTCCTGATGCCCGTGCTTCGCACCATAGGGGAAGCACACCTCGACATGCTGCGACTCGATCAGACCCGGAAGGGCAGCCAGCCCGACAATACGATCGGCCCCTCCGACATGTGCGGTCAGCTCCGTTGCCGTAATGGCCACAGTGTTGCAGAGCAGCGGGGCTTCGTGATTGATTTCCGCGAGCAGGTCACTGAGAATCAGCCGACGTTTTTTCGACATGCGCACGTTCAGATCGATGATCAGATCGATGTGCGGGGATTCATCCAACGCTGACACGGTCTGGACGTTCGGGCCGAGATCCTTTTTCACGCCACGGCTGTATACAACACAGGTATGTTCGCTGCAGACGTCGATCCATTCCTTGATCAGTCCTGCCTGACCGGCGAAGAGGAGGTTCATGGTGTTGCTCTTCAATTGGTTTTTCGGATACAATACAATCTTTCGGTGATGCGTTGCGAGCCGGCGGCTCGCGAGGACAACACGCGCGAGGCGCGATTACATGCTGCGACGATACTGACCGCCGACTTCATAGAGAGCTGCGCTGATCTGACCGAGCGACGCAACCTTGACGCATTCGAGCAGCTCGTCGAAAACGTTGTGATGCTCCTGTGCCGCCTGCTGTACCGCCGCGAGAGCGTCCGCGCCCTGTGCGGCATTCCGCTTCCGGAAGGCACGGACATTGAGGATCTGCTGCTGCTTCTCCTCTTCCGTCGAACGGATGAGCTCGATCGGCTCGTCTTCTCGACTCTTGAGATGTTCGGGACGCAGGAACGTATTCACACCAATGATGGGAAGGTCACCCGAGTGTTTCCTGTGCTCATAGAGCATGGATTCTTCCTGAATCTTTCCACGCTGATACATGGTTTCCATCGCGCCAAGAACGCCGCCACGATCGGAAATCCTTCGAAACTCCGCCAGGACCGCCTCTTCCACGAGGTCCGTCAGCTCTTCGATGATGAAGGCACCCTGCAGGGGATTCTCGTTTTTCGCCAGGCCCAGCTCGCGGTTGATGATCATCTGAATAGCCAGTGCGCGCCGGACGCTCTCCTCGGTGGGTGTTGTGATCGCTTCGTCGTATGCATTCGTGTGCAGGGAATTGCAGTTGTCATAGATCGCGTACAACGCCTGCAACGTGGTGCGGATATCGTTGAAATCGATCTCCATCGCATGCAGACTGCGGCCACTGGTCTGGATGTGATACTTCAGTTTCTGCGAGCGGTCATTGCCGGCATACAACCGCTTCATGGCAACGGACCAGATTCTCCGGGCCACCCGCCCGATGACGGCATATTCCGCGTCGATGCCATTCGAGAAAAAGAACGACAGGTTCGGCGCGAAATCGTCGATGTTCATCCCCCGCGAGAGATAATACTCCACGTACGTGAATCCGTTCGCCAGGGTGAAGGCGAGCTGTGTAATGGGATTCGCTCCCGCCTCCGCGATATGGTATCCGCTGATGGAGACCGAGTAATAATTCCGGACGCTGTTGCGCACGAAGTTTTCCTGAATATCCCCCATCATGCGGAGTGCGAACTCGGTGGAGAAAATGCAGGTATTCTGGGCCTGATCCTCTTTGAGGATGTCCGCCTGCACGGTCCCACGGACCACGTGCATCGTTTCCGCACGAATGCGATCGTAATCCTCTTGCGACAGCAGCTTCTTCTCAACGAAAAAGTCGCCGGACACGCCCAGTGTTCCGAGGCCGAAAAAGCGATGGACGTTCGCACCGTCTTCGAATTGTGACACATCGTTGAGCTCACCGAGAACGGCCCGGAAATCCGTGATGCCGGTGTACACCGGACGGTGCATGTCCAGCGCCGCAAAATGGTCGTCGATGGCCTTCTGGGCAGCGTCGTATGTCCCGTTGAGTACAAGCCACTTCTCCACCTGCTGATCCACGGCGGTATTCATGAACATGGCGAGGATCATCGGGGCCGGACCGTTGATCGTCATCGATACCGACGTGTTCGGTGCGGTGAGATCAAAACCGCAGTAGAGTTTTTTCATGTCGTCGAGCGTGCAGATGCTCACTCCCGAATTCCCGATTTTGCCGTAAATGTCGGGCCGCTCCGCAGGATCCTCTCCATAGAGCGTGACCGAGTCGAAAGCGGTCGAAAGCCGTGCCGCCGGGAGCCCTTCCGATACGTAGTGGAAACGGCGGTTCGTGCGCTCTGGTGTTCCTTCTCCGGCGAACATGCGTGTCGGATCTTCCCCTTCCCGCTTGAAGGGGAACACGCCGGCGGTGTAGGGAAAACTTCCGGGCACGTTTTCCAGGAGGATCCAGCGCAGGATGTCACCGCGGTCCCTGTACTGCGGCAGGGCAACGCGTGAGATTCGTGTGCCGGAGAGCGATGTGCGAAACAATGTGCTCACGATCTCCCTGTCTCGCACACGCGTGGTGAGTGTGTCCTGGCGATACGCCGCTTTCGCATTTTCCCACTGATCGAGGAGATCGCGGTTTTCCGGGGCCACCTTGTCGCGGAAATACGCAATTTGTGTGTCGAGGACATCCAACAGTTCCTGCCGCACTTCTTTTGATGCGATCTCCACCAGGCCCCCTTCGCCGGAGATCTGCAGTTCCTTGCGATCGGATGATTCCACCAATGCCGCCCGTGCGCCTTCCAGCTGATCCCGGCGCCGAGCGAACTCTGCCTGTTCATCCACCCATTTCTTGTATTCCTGCAGAGTGTCCGCGATGTCCGCGAGATAGCGGGAACGTTCAGGCGGGATGATGGCCGCCTTGTCCGGCAAGCCGTGGTCGCGGCCCAGCTCGGTCTGCCAATCCGTACCGGTCTTCCGGTTCAGTGTCTGTATGATATGAAAGAACAGATGATTCGTGCCGGCATCGTTGAACTGGCTGGCGATGGTGGGATACACCGGGATGTCATCATCCGCGGCATCCCACAGGCCGCGATTGCGCCGTACCTGCTTTCGAATATCCCGCAGGGCATCCTCCGCACCGCGCTTCTCGTACTTGTTGAGTACGACGATATCGGCCAGATCAAGCATGTCGATTTTCTCCAGTTGCGTCTGTGCGCCATACTCCGGCGTCATCACATACATGGAGACATCCACGAGATCCACGATGGCGGAATCGCTCTGTCCGATGCCGGCCGTCTCGACAATGACAAGTCCGTAGCCGGCCACCTTGCAGAGGTCGATCGCGCGATGCAGCGCTGCGGAAGTCGCGGTGTTCGCCGCCCT
>JAFGKR010000047.1 GCA_016928515.1 Bacteroidota bacterium
ACGTCTTCGTAGTACCAGACTTCCGTTTTGGATTCCAGTGTCAGCTGGCCCAACTCGATGCCCGGGCGCAACCGAAGCCTGCCGACAGGTTCTCCGAGTCTGAGCAGGGTTTTCCCCCGATCCGTGCGCCATCCTCTGACACCGCAGAGGGCATTGCCGTAACGCAGATTTGCGGAAGCTATCCGGGCGTACTGTTCCAGCAGGGCTTCGTTCTCCTCACTCAGATACAACGGATCGGTCGTCGCCCAGTAATGCGCGAACAGCTCCTCAAGCTCGGCGCGTGACGCCTCACGGATGATGTCGCCGTACTTCCACCGGAGCAATTCCACATTGGCGTCGAACCGGAAATCACGTCTTTCGCCGGCCGTCATCAGCGCGAATGCCTCGTCGAAGGCACGGGACGCATCTGCGTAAAGCTGAAGACGTGTGAGGCACACGGCTCGCAGAAGATGAAGATCTCTGTCGGTTGCGAAGCGATCCACTGCGCGATCGAGGATGCCCAATGCGTCCCGGTATTTCTCCATCTCCACGTGCAGGAGGACGAGACGTTGCCATGCATCCAGCAGGGAGGGATCACAGCGCAACGCCTCCTCGTAGGCATGGACTGCCCTGGCGTAGTCTGCGTGGGATGAGGACATCAGCGGAATATATGTCGATTCCCGTCGTTTGCGGTAAGCCATCATGCTGTTGAAGTACGATAACTGTGTCGGATTGGCAGCAGATATGGACATGTCCGACTGCTCTTCGACGTAGGTGCCGGGTGTGAGGACGCGGTTCGCCGAATTTCGCCAGTCGTAAAAGGATTCCTCCGCCATGGTTGCAAGCTGGAGCCATGCTTCTGCAGTGTTGGGCGCGATGGCGACAATCTTCTGATATTCCTGCTGCGCACTGCGCCGCGCATAGCGCGAATAGAGGGAGGCCAGAAGCAGGCGGGCTTCGATGAAATCCCGCCGTTGCGCGATTGCCTGACGCAGGAGCGGGACGGCCAACTTTCTGCCGCGGATGCTTCCTTCTGCTACATAAGACCGGGCAAGAGCGTAGAGCTGGTCGGGAGTTGGATTCTCCCTGACGTCACGAAGCAGCTCTTTCCGGGCGTCCGGATTTTCCTGTGGACCCCGCAGCGAATGTGTCGATTCCGCATCCGTCTCTTGAGAATGCATGGTGGAGGGAGTGGAGAGGAGAACGATACAGGATAGCGTGCAAAGAACAGTGGATACGCAACGCATGCGATTCCCCTGATATATTTGAAAAGCGAATGGCAAATCCGGAATTATTGTACGAAAATCCGGCGTGCTTGTTTCACCTTTCGATATGACACTCCGGTATGGTCCCATCTCGTCCGATGAGCGGTTCAGACATGCAGCAACGTTCGCAACATGCGGCGACGGAACAGTTCGCCGGTGAATCCTGCCCATGTGTCTCCGAATGACGTCAGCAAATGGTGTTTGCGCGATTGACGCTCGGCGAGGTAGGTAAGCAATGGGGCCGTGTTCAGACGCTCCGAGAGAGGCCGCATCGACTGCCCGGCATCGAGTTCATGGGTGAAAGCGGTGATGAGCTCCATCGCAGTCTGATCGTCCTGCATTTTCCCGAGATAATCCTGTGCGTCGGTTACTTCCCGGATAGCCGCACGCGCCTGATCGCCCAGGACGTCGATGAAGAATTCCAGGGTATACCGCATTTTCTTGAACTGGATGCGGAGCAGATGCAGCTGATCGAGTGTGGCCCTCTCCAGCTGTGCATCGAAGGCCATGATGTCCATGTAGCGCTGCAGAACAAGGACAGGTGCGATCTGCCCGATTTTCCTGGGGACTCCTTCAATGACGATCGGGTCCGGCGCGATGCCCTCGTCCTCCGCATCGAGGAAGGCACCGAACACAGTGGTGAACGAATGGTACTCCGTCGATTGCAGGTACGTTTGCAGTGCATTGAGAGCTTTTTCCCGCTGCGCTTCCCACTCCCGGATCAGTGGCAGAAAGGCAGCGGCATCGTCCTCGGTGAGCGTGGCGGCGTATTCACGCATATGCATGATGAGAACGTCAAGATCACGCACTCTTCCGAGAATCTTCCCTGCCCGCCTGAGCGATCTGCGGTGACCTTTGACGGCTTTCGGAATGAAGGCGTCATGAAAGACGTCGAATGCGGAACGCATGCGTCGGGTGGCGACACGCATCCCGTGCACCACTTCCGGATCATGTCCGAGCTGTGCGCTCTCTCCCTGCTTCAGCATTTCGCGGTAATACATGCGGAGTACTTTTCTGGCCGCACCGGCGAAGCTGTCCTCTGGCTGAAGCCCCGGTGTTCTCTTTTTTGACGATTTCTTCATTTTTCCCGTTTCCTCCCGCGGCGAACGCTCGAGCAACCCGGTAAACATCTGCATGCCCTCGCGCTCGAACACCTTCCTCCAGAAGCGGGTGCGGCTGGGTGAGAGTCCGATTTCTCTGGCGATTTCGTTCGTCGATTTTCCCGCGTTGTACGAGAGGATCAAATGGATGCGCTTCTGGTGCCCCTCGCCGATCGCTCCATCACACAGCTGTCGCAATCGATGAGCTTCCTCCTCGGTCAGGAGTGGCCCGGAATGACGGATTTTTCCCGAATCGCGGACCGTGTCATTGACGGACGGGTCGTTTTCACTGCTTCCCACTTTTGTCGCGCCTGCGGTTGCTCGTCGCTCGGGAACGAATCCCTTCTTGAACATCTGCATGCCGTGGCGCTCGTAAATCTTGCGCCAGAACCGTGCGCGGCTTTCGGACAGTCCGACTTCCCGGGCCACATCTCGAGTCTGATTCCCATCGGCATAGAGAAGGAGCAGTCGCGCGTTGCGTCGTGCATCCGCATCGGCGGTTGCACTCTGAGCGATATCCTGAAGCTGCCTGCGCTGATCGTCGGGTATTGTCATGGTCTCGGTGGAAACGAATGGACACGCTGATCGAACATGCCTGAATCATGAAATGTATAGTGAAATACCGCGAGGAAATCAACACGTCCGTAAGGAAATCGCAGCATTCGTGCGGACATCCGGTCATCGACGGCATGGGAGACGCGGATGCCGGCGGTATCTGTTTCCTCCTTTGCGATCCACGGAATCTTGCCTACATTGACGCAATGGACGTGAGCTCACCATTCATCAGAGTAGTCAAGGAGAATCCTCGTGCGAATCCTTCTCCATGTCATCCTTCTCATGGGATTGGCCGGAGGGATCGTGGCAGCTGAAACCGGCGGGGATGGCGTGTTCCCATACGTATCCCGTACCGAGACGCTTGCGAACGGTCTGACCGTCATCATGATCCCCATGTCCGGAAGCGGACTGATGTCCTACTACAGCATTGTGCGCACGGGTGCCCGTGATGAATACGAGGCAGGAAAGACGGGCTTTGCGCACTTCTTCGAGCACATGATGTTTCGCGGGACCAAGAATTATCCTGCAGCGAAGTACGATCGCATGGTCACGGAAATGGGCGCGAATGCCAATGCGTACACGACGGATGACTACACCGCCTATCATCTGTCCTTCGCGGCGGAGAAGCTCGAAACGGTCGTCCGCCTGGAGAGCGATCGCTTTCAGTTTCTGGAATACGAGGTGGCGGCCTTTCAGACCGAGGCCGGGGCCGTCTACGGAGAGTACCGGAAAAATCGCAGCAATCCCTGGCAGGTGCTTTTCGAAGTGCTGTTGAGGAACGCGTTCACCCGTCACACCTATGGGCACACAACGATCGGGTTTGAAGAAGATATCAAGGCAATGCCGAAACTGTATGACTACAGCAGGGAATTTTTTTCCCGCTACTACCGGCCGGATAATGTCGTGTTGCTGCTTGTCGGGGATTTCGAGCCGGAGACAGCCATGAAGTTCATTCGAAAGTATTACAGCGACTGGCAGGCGGGATATCAGCCACCGGCAATTCCGGTGGAAGCGGAACAGACGGGTGAGCGCACAGCACAAGTATCCTATGAAGGCAAGACACTGCCGCTTCTCATGGTGTCATACAAAGCTCCGGCCTTCGACGTCTCCGATGCACGCATGGTGGCAGGATCCATGCTGGGAGAATTGCTGTTCGGCGAAACAAGCGCCATCTACAGGAAGCTGGTTCTGAAAGAGCAGACAGTGCAATTCATCAGTGCTGAATTCGGTTTCAATCGTGACCCGCGGCTCTGGAGTATCTATGCCATGGTGAAGGACGAAACCGATATCACGGCAGTGCGTGCGGAGATCGATCGCACAATCGATCAATTCAGCAGGAAAACGGTGGATGAGGCAGAACTGCGGAATCTGAAAAAGCGTCTCCGGTACAGCTTCCTCATGAATCTCGATTCTCCGGATGCGGTGGCCGCGAATCTTGCTCGCCTGATTGCGATCACCGGCGGCATGGATGTCATCGACAACCTCTATACCGCCTACGACCGTGTGACCCCGAAGAATATCCGGGATGCGGTCAGGCAATATCTGACCCCGGAGCGCAGGACCATCGTCACCTTGACAGGGAGGGAATGACCATGACGCAACGCTTTCTTTCCATCATCCTCTTGGGCTTGTTCATGCTCTCCTGTTCTCCGCCACCCTCACATCACGTCGTTCTCCTCCACGTTGAAGACGATCCCACGATCACCTTCCGCATCTGGTTTCAGGTCGGCTCGCAGTGCGACCCCGCAGGGAAGGAAGGTCTTGCGTCCCTCACGGCGGCCATGATCGCCGAGGGCGCAACGGAGACACGCGCGTACGAGGATATCCTCACGGAGCTCTATCCTCTCGCCTCTTCTTACGGTGCGAGCGTGGATAAGGAGATGACCGTTCTGTCGGGACGGGTGCATCAGGATAATCTTGACATGTTCTACAACCTGTTCTTGGACGCCATTCTCCACCCCGCTTTCAGCGAGGAGGATTTTGTTCGCATCCGGACGGAGATGCTCAACAGGCTCGAGAAATCTCTTCGCTACGCGAACGACGAAGAACTGGGCAAAGCCGTCTTCTCGCATTTCGTCTACGAGGGAACACAGTACGCCCACATCGCAGAGGGAACGATCAGCAGTTTGGAGAACATCACCGTCGAGGATGTTCGCCGTTTTTATCGGGCGTGGTACACACGGAACAATGTTGTGATCGGCCTGGGGGGCGGCTATAATGCGGCGCTGCTGCGCCGTCTGGAGGAAGATCTTGCACTGCTTCCGGAAAGTCGGCCGACGCAGCCGGAAGCGCCGGAGCCCGCTGCGTTCAATGGCCTGCATTTCCGTATCGTGGAAAAGGATTGCAACGCCACCGCAATCAGCTTTGGATACCCCATTGATGTGCTGCGCGGAGACGATGATTTTTGGGCGCTGGCTGTGTTCAATTCCTGGTTCGGCGAGCACCGCAACTCTTCCTCGCATCTGTACCAGGTCATTCGCGAGACACGCGGCATGAATTACGGGGATTATTCCTACATCGAACACTTCGCCAATGGCGGCAGCCGGCAGATGCCTGCTCCCCATTATGGACGGAGACAACAACTTTTCGAGGTCTGGCTTCGTCCGGTACAGCATGTGCACCGGCACTTCGCACTGCGTGCTGCCATTCGGGAACTCCAGAGCGTGGTGGAAAACGGAATGACGCAGGCGCAGTTCGACCTCACGCAGAGATTTCTTACAACCTACGCCCTGCACTACGCAACTTCGACATCGTCCCGTCTCGGCTACGCAATCGACAGCAGATTTTACGGTATCGATCAGGATTACGTGGACCTGTTCCGCCGGAAGATAGACGCACTGACGCTGGAGGATGTCAATGATGCGATTCGCCGGCATATACAATTTCATGATCTGAAGATCGCTGTCGTTACGTCAGGTGCCGAGCAGTTCGTCGAGGAACTCGTAGCAGATCAGCCCAGTCCAGTGGAGTATGATACCCCGAAGCCGCAGGAAGTCCTTGACGAGGATTTGCAAATCATGGTCTACCCGCTGAACGTTCAGCGTGCGAACATCAGCGTGATTTCCGTGGATCAGGTTTTCGAATAGCACTGTCGAATGTCGAACGCGGCCATGGTGCCGTGTATTTCCCTCTGTTTCCTTCCGCACCCAGTCATCGAGTTTGCCATGACGGAGACTGCCTGCCCGATCCCAACCATCGAACGCATCGAGACCCTGGCGGAGTTGCAGTTGCCCGAAGAGGCTGTCGTAATCGCCGACAGGCAACTGCCGCGTGAGTATCTGTCGCGTTTCCCCGATCCTGTTCTTGTGGAGGCGGGAGAACGGCTTAAGACCCTGCAGGCGACCGAGAGCCTGGCAACCGCCGTGCTGCAGCGGCGTTCCAGCAAACCTTTGACCCTGGTTGCCGTCGGTGGGGGCAGTGTCGGTGATGCCGTTGGCTTCCTCGCGAGCATCCTCTGGCGGGGAGTCACCCTCTGGCATGTTCCGACGACTTTGCTCGCGATGGTTGATTCCGCCCACGGTGGCAAGACAGCAGTCAATATCGGTGCCGCAAAAAACCAGCTCGGCACATTCTATCCGGCGGAGCGTGTCATCTTTGTCGAGGAATTCCTCTCCTCCTTGCCCGTGCATCAGCGGCGCGAGGGTACAGTAGAGTTGTTGAAAGCCCTGTGGTTGGGTGATGCTGCCGGATCCCGGGCGATAACCGCAGGGGACGTGGAAGCGCTCACCTTCGCTCCGTATACGGAAATTGCATCAATACTGAGTCCCCTGCTCGATGCGGCGGTGCGCATCAAGCAGCGTATCGTCGCGGAGGACCCTCGCGAAGAGCGGGGGATACGCACGGTTCTGAATCTTGGACACACCATCGGGCATGCACTGGAGTTGATCACCGGCATCGGACATGGGACGGCAGTCGCCTGGGGACTGGCCGCCTCACTGCATTTTTCACAGGAGGAGGGGATGCTCCCCGCTGATCTGCAGCACTGTCGCCAGACGCTCTTTCCGCTGCTCGTTCCGCTCACCGTTCTGCCGGGGCGCGAAGAACTGCGCCCGGCAATGGCGCGCGACAAGAAGCACAGCGGAGATCGACTTCGCTCGGTGGTGTTGCGCTCCCTGGGTGAACCGCATCTTCGCGCGGATCTCTCCGCAGACAGGTGGATCGACGCGCTTGAGTCTGCTATCGAATGGTTTTCCACAGCACCGGTGACGGTGTACTCCGTCAGCGAGCGTTCCGTATCCCTGACCATCGAGGCATCGAAATCGGAACTGAACCGTGCTCTGATCATCGCGGCACAGCGCATCGGTCGCACCTGTATCCATGGGAAGAGCAGCGCGGACGATGTTACGCATATGGTGCGTGCGCTGCGCCGGTTGGAATATCCCGTCGACGAGACAGGAAGTGGGTATGTCATCGACAACCTCAACAGGAATCCGTCTCCCGGCGGAGAAGAGGAAAGCCGGCGCATCTATGTCGGCGAGGGGGGAACAACGCTGCGCTTCCTCCTGGCGTTGTGTGCGACATCCGTCAGGCGGACAAAGATCGTCGTCCCTCCCGCATTGTTTTGTCGACCACATGAGCCATTGCTGCGTGCTCTGCGTAGTGGTGGGGCTTCGGTGGAGCAGTTCGATGATCTTTCCGGTCAGGGATTCATCGTCCGCGGATGGAGAGAGATGCCGCAGTCGTTCTCCGTCGAAACGGAAGAATCGTCGCAGTTCGCTTCGGCACTGGCGCTGCTCGCCGTCGGAGCAGAACGGCCCTTTACTCTTCGGCTTCTCGGACACACGGTCAGTACCTCGTATCTTCGCATGACGCTCGACCTGCTCGAACTGGCTGGTGTGGAGAGCATCTGGCACGAACAGTTGATCGCTCTGAATCAGACCGAGCGGCTGAAAGACAAGCTCAAGCTGGAGATCGAGCAGGATGCCAGCTCAAGCGCCGTATGGAGCGTCGCCCGTTTTCTCGGGCATCCCGCGAGATCCGGCAGGAAAGTGCGTGTTCCGCGGCAACCGGATTCCGCGGTCGATCGGTATCTCTCTCTGCTGCGATCCTCGTCTCAGAGCGCGATAGAGATCGACGTCTCGGACGTCCCCGACCTGCTCCCGATTCTGACCGTCGCCGCTCTCACGGCGGATCAGCCGGTAACCTTTCGTGGAGCGGCACATCTGCGAAACAAGGAGTCGAATCGGCTCGATGCGTTCGCCGCCTCGATGACTGCGGTCGGATTCGCTGTTGAAAGCCACGATGATGGACTGCGGGTTCGCCCCGGCAACAGGATCGCGGAGGGGAGGGTCTTCCATACCCATGGTGATCATCGCCTGGTCATGGCTGCGGCATTGCTCAGTTACGCCACTGCAACCGCACTCCAGATCGATCAGCCCTGGAGCGTCACCAAGTCCTACCCGCGCTTCTGGGACGACCTGCGCCAGGCGGGGTGGTCGGTGCGTCATATGAGTGATCCCGCGCAGGTGACCTGATGCGCATTTTCATACTGACGGACAGGTATCCGTACGATGCGGGCACGGCAGCGACGGGATGGTTCACACAACATGCGCGCAGTCTGAGTAGTTTTGCTACCGTTGAGGTTTTCTGTTTTCTGCGTGTTTTTCCTCGCATACGCCATATGTTGTTGCGGCGAGGCAGGCATCGGCCTCGTCTGCGTCCATGGAAGATGTCGCGGAAAGAGGGTGACGCTACAATTCATTTCCTCCGCTCCCTCGTATTGCCTGATACACTCTCATGGTCGCTCACTGCTGCACTGATTACTCTGCAGCATTATCCTTTCCTCTCACGCATTTGCAGGGAACAGCGACCGGATATCATCCTCATTCACTTTACACATCCTGCAGCCGGTATCGGACTCAAGTTGGGTCGCACCTTCGGCATTCCTGTCTGTATTGCAGCCAATGAGACAATACAGGTCTATCGATCCGAAGGCAAGCATCGGGGAGTAAGGTGGATGCGCAGACGGCTTGCACGTGCTGATGCCGTGATAACACAATGTGCGAGTCATGAAGATACGATTCGCCGTCTGATCGGACATCCACGAATGCATATCCTGCCACTCGGCATCCGTGAGCAGAACATCACAAGCATTTCTCCGGATCTCCCTCCGATAGCCTGCATCACCGTCTCGCGTCTTGACGACCGGCTCAAACGCATCGATGTCTCTCTGGAGGGTATCGCGTACGCCCGGAATGTTCTTCACGTCGATTGTACCCTTCGGATCGTGGGGGACGGATTGCTCCGGCGCGGGCTCGAAAGACTCGCCCATGATCTCGGGATTGCGGCATATGTGACATTCTCCGGATGGGCGGACTGGACACGGCTTCCGGAGCTCTACCGCCGTCATCATGTTTTCATTTTCGCATCGGAGGCGGAATCATTCGGCCTTGTGTATCTCGAGGCGGCCGAGGCGGCTCTGCCCATGATTGTCAACAGCTCTGCCGGGGTTGTAACGGAGCTGAGGGAATGCTCGGATGGGATTGTGGCGATTTCCGAAAGCAGTGGGAAGGAAGTCGGAGAGGCCATCGCTCGCATTGCCACGGATTACGCGCTCTATCGCTCTGCAGCACTCGAGGGGAGGGTGCGTGTCCTCGAGCGCTTTTCATGGGAAGCGCATGCACGCAGGTACGAGGAGTTTCTGTGTCGCCTGACGGGAAAAACAATACCCCATCCGCCTGAAGCGGACGGGGTATGAATATATTCCAGCCAGGGCGCGGGAACGCTGCGCTGGGGGATCAGTCTGCAAGCTCTGTATAAAGCGGGAATTTCGAGCAGTAATCCTTCACCCTGCCACGTACACCTTCGAGCACGTCATTCTTGCCGATGTTGTTGATCACTGTGTCGATCATCTCGGCGATGAATGTCATATCCTGCTCACGGAAGCCGCGGGTAGTTACGGCTGCCGTACCGATGCGCATTCCGCTGGTGACGAACGGGGAGCGGTCGTCGAACGGCACCATGTTTTTGTTGAGGGTAATGCCCGCTTGCTCCATGGCGTTTTCCGCGTCCCTGCCGGTCACACCTTTGTTGTGCAGGTCGATGAGCATAAGGTGATTGTCCGTCCCATGTGAGATGAGATTGAATCCCTTCTCCGAGAGCAGGTCCGCGAGTTTCGCCGCATTGGCCTTGACCTGTTTCTGATAGGTATTGAATGAAGGAGCGAGCGCCTCGCCGAATGCCACGGCTTTTGCTGCGATGACATGCATCAGCGGACCGCCCTGCACGCCCGGCATCACCACGCTGTCGAGTACTTCCGACATCATTTTTGTCCGTCCGGATTTCGGTGCCACGATACCGAAGGGATTTTCCCAGTCCTTCCCCATCATGATGATGCCGCCGCGAGGGCCACGCAGTGTCTTATGCGTCGTTGATGTCACGACATGGCAGTGCGGCAACGGATCATTGAGCAATTTGACGGCGATCAGTCCGGAAGGATGTGCGATGTCTGCCCAGAGCCAGGCGCCGACCTTGTCCGCGACCTCACGGAAGGTTTTGTAATCGATATTGCGGGGATAGGAACTGGCTCCGACGATGATCATCTTCGGTTTCTCACGGACGGCGATGTCCTCGACCTGATTCATGTCGATCATTCCCGTTTCACGGTCCACACCGTAGGAGACGATATCGTAGAGTTTGCCTGAGAAATTCACCGGTGAACCGTGTGTAAGATGGCCGCCGTGCGCCAGATCCATGCCCAGGACTTTGTCTCCGGGCTGGACGAAACTGAAGTACACGGCCTGGTTCGCCGTCGCGCCGGAGTGCGGTTGGACATTGGTATACTCCGCACCGAAGAGCTTCGAGAGACGCTCCCGAGCGAGGTCTTCCGCCTGGTCCACGAATTCACAGCCGCCGTAATAACGCTTGCCGGGATACCCTTCCGCGTATTTGTTCGTGAGGACGCTGCCGGTGGCTTCCAGAACGGATGGGCTGGCGTAGTTTTCGGATGCAATCAGTTGGAGCTTGTTGATCTGACGCTCGATTTCATGCTGAATAATGTCGTGAAGCTGAGGATCGGATTGTGCAAGGTAGGACATGATATTCACTCTCGGGTGGTAAACAGTGATCGTGTTCGGATCCGCAAAATACGAAATGTTGTACGCCGGAGAAAAGAAAACGGCGGGGAAGCCCGCCGTCGGATAGCGTCCTGATGGAAATGCTCAGCGTATCAGGGTCACCTGTCGATTGGCGCTGACCTCTTCTATGCCACCCAGCCGGGCGTGGAAGCGGATGAAGTACACACCGGCCGGAAGCAGATCGCCTTTTTCGGAACGGGTATCCCAGGTCATCACATGGCGCCCCGCCTGACGGGATGTCCCGTCGAGCAGCGCCGCGACGCGCTGTCCCATCGAATTATACACGTGCAGCGTCACATCAGCCGGGACGGCGAGGGTAAACGGAATGTTCGCCGATGTTCCGACGCGTACCGGACTCGGGTAACTCTGTTCCAGACCCACAACCGACGGAAGGATCTCGCCGGACTGAATTTCACTATAGTAGAATGTTCCATCCGTATCCACCTGCTTGAGGCGGTAGAATACGATGTTTCCTTCTCCGGTAGCGACAGGGGTGTTGTCGATAAAGCTGTAGGTGTGCGACTCGGTCGTGGTTCCGTGGCCTGGAACGAATCCGATTCGTTCAAAATGAGCACCGTCTCCGCGTTCGATCTCAAACCCGAGATTTGACGTCTCCGTTGCCGTGTGCCAGCTCAGCAGCATGCTGCCGTCAGGACGGCCCGTCACGTTGAATGCGGACAACTCCACCGGGATGAGGAGGTTGGTGACGATGATGATCGAATCGTTTACGTTGGTGGAAAGGTCCGCACTGAATATGGCAGTGGATTGCTGGTTCTGTATGCTCTGGAAATCCTTCGTCCCATACGGTTCGACACTGAAGAGGCCGAGCGTTACCGTTCCCGGCGCCGTCGGCATGATGTTCATCGAGTAACGCATAATCTCGTAAAATCCGTCATTCAACGGATTGTCCTGACAATCCGTCGCCGGACTGAAATTCTGATTATTCACTGGCAGGGCGTAGGACGGATTTCCGTGATGTCCATGTTGATTGAACCACGCGGAAGCACCGAAGTTTGTGCTGCGGAAGGGACTGGCCCATGCACCGGTGTTATAGCGCTGTTGATAACCCTGAAACACCAGCTTGGAGCTCGTGTACGTGAAAACCACGCTATATCCGCCGATCGCACCATATGGTGGGGCCCAGAGATTCGAAAGCGGGTTGATCTCGAAGGCTGCAGTCAGCGCTCCGCCCTGTCCCTGGTTACAGATCGCCCTGACACGCATGATGACGTTGTCTGCGGAGATGACCTGTGCCTGCGCGACATGGGCAAACACCACCATTACGGCTACAGCAAACAGTGTACCAATACTGCGCATAGAAATTCCTCCGTTTGACAGACAGGATCTAATAACCATAATATGACATTTTCGAACCAGATGCACGTCCCCTCCCC
>JAFGKR010000269.1 GCA_016928515.1 Bacteroidota bacterium
AGGCTGTACGTTGCGCTGTCCGCCCCCGGTGCATAGCGGTAAAACACGTGCGCCACGCCGCCGATGGTCGTGTCAACACGCACGTACTGTCCGGCTCCAGTGCCGCGTGCCGTGTCGAATCCCACCCAGGTCACACCGCTGCGCGATGCCAGTTGCGGATCGTCGCCCGCCGTGCCGAGGATTGCGCGGTCTTCGTCGGTGAAATCGAGATCGATCGGACTCGCTTCGTCGTCCGCTTCCCGGATATATCGCGCTCCGACCGTGATGCGTTCGTCGAGCAGCGACGCGCGCGTATTCGCCGTGAGCATGTCGCGGACGTATTCCCGCTCGGCGTATTCGTAATCCACCGTGATACGGGAGTACGAGGTGATCAGGCGATTCGGTGTGAAGGTGATTTCCCCCGCCGCGTATTCGATCACGAAATCGTTGCTTTCTCCACGCACCATTTCAACGCCGTCGATGTAGACTTTCTCCGTTCCCGCCAGCACGAGGATGGGCTGCTCGCCGTTGCGCCCCGTCAGACGGTAGGGTCCCTGTACGCCGTCGATGCCGTTGAACTGCATCGTGTGATACGTGCCATTGAGCGTGGCATAGGAGATGGCGGCTTCGAGATGCTCGGTGCGCGCATCCCCCATGACGCCGGACAGCTTTCGGTTGTAGCGGCCGAATTCCGTGTCGCTCCAGGTGAGATTGAAATCCCCGAGCGTCGCGCTCATGTCCTCCCCGGCGATGCGGATGTAGACGCGGTCCAGCTCCTGCAGGGTGCGGGTGTTTCCCTCCGGTTGAATGGGTGTGTTTTCGTCTGTCAGCGCACCGGTGACGGTGATGCCTTCTGCCAGCTCACCCGCGAGCTGCAGCCGGAAACCGCTGTTGATGTTCAGGTCGCGGTTGGAGCCGACGGTGAAACCGCGTCCGATGTACCCGCTTTTTTCCAGCTCCGATCCGAAAATGCTTTCGATGTCCAGCGGCCGCGACGGCGTCGCCACGGCGATGCTGTCTCCTCCGGCGGAGTCGCTGCGAACGATGAGCGTTCGCAGCCGGTACTCCCGCGCGAAGTCGAAGGGCAGCGCGCGGAATGTGACGGTCACGCGGTACGAAACGGTGCTGTCGGCGCGCGCCTGCGCAGCGGACGTGAGCGTGATCATGCCGCGGCTGCGGTCGACGATGAGATCGGTGCCAGGGGTGAAGGGAAACGCCGGTGTGAAGGTCACGGAGAGCCTATCGGGAGCAAGGAAGCGCCGGTCGAGACGGATAGTGTCTCCCACTTGCCAGGTGTGCTCCTCGGTGAAGCTGCGCCAGAGCGGGACGTCATCCTGTGCTCCGAGGGGCGATGCTCCCGTCACGAGGATGAAGAAGATGAGGATACTGATTCGTCGCTGCACCGTTGACGCGCTTGCTGAGGGTAAGGTCAGGGCAAAATAGAAGCGCAGGGAGGGAAAAGCAATGAAATCAGCCGTGCGGAACCGCGTCATGCTGATCAGCCACGGACGGACGAAACATGATGCTGGGGGAGGCCGCCACTTTTCGATTGCCTGAGGCGCATCAGGGTGACGGGGCGTTCCAGCGGCGGAGGTTGTCCTGGATGAATGCGACCACCGCTTCCTGTTGGGCGCGACCGTTTGCGTCCACCGTAAGGGGGGAACCGAAGCGGATGTGCACGGATCGTTCGGGGACGATGGCGCCGAAATCCTTCAGCATGTTGCCATTTTCCCAGGCGTCGGTTTTGAGGGCGACGGGTACGACGGGCACCCCCGCCTTTTTCGCCACTTTGACGCCGAGGGAGTTGAACTGTGCCGGATCGAACTGCGGTGTACGTGTTGTCTGGGGGAAGAGGATGATCGATGTGCCTTGCGCGAGCCGTTTCGCGCCTTCTTCGAGTACCGTGACGAGATCCTGCCGGGGATTGTCGCGCGAGACGACGATGGGATTGCGGCTGCGCATGACGTGTTTGAAAACGGGGTACTCCATCAAGCTCGGTTTGATCACGAACGTGCAGCGCCGCACGGGATTGATCAGTCCCGGCAGCGCGAAGGTTTCCAGCGTGCTCATGTGATTGCCCACGAACACTGCCGCGGAATCGAGCATGTGCAGAACCTCCATGCCTTCGATGTGCAGCCGGCAGCCGGCATGCTCCAGCGCATTCATGATATCGATGCTGGAATCGATCCATCCCTGGTCGCCGTAGCGGCCTCGCCTGGCGAGATATGCGGCGCGGAAAACCACGCCGATCATTTTCCGGTAGAATGCGAGCGTCGGAGGCAGGAAGGATGTCTTCCTGTCCTCCGGCGTCGTATAATTCGGCTGCGCCGCGAGGATGCTGCCGTGCGGGATCACTTATGCGTTCCAGTGTCCGTTGCGCTTCAGGACGTCGTGGGAGATGACGAGTTTCTGAATCTCGTTCGTGCCTTCGAAGATGCGGTTGATGCGGCTGTCGCGGTAAAAGCGCTCGATCGGAAGTTCGCGCGAATAGCCCATGCCGCCGTGAATTTGCACGGCATAGTCAACGACCTTGTCGAGGCCCTCGCTGCAGAGATATTTGACGGCGGCTGACTGCGTGGAGATTTTCTTGCCGGCGTCATAATCGGCCGCGGTGCGATACACGATACTCTCCATCGCATAGGTGAGGGCCCACATGTCCGCGATCATAAACTGTACCGCCTCGAAATGTGCGATGGGTGCATCGAACTGTTTGCGCTCTTTTGCGTAGCGGGTGGAGAGTTCGATCAGCTCTTTCGCGGCACCGACACAGCAGGCACCGAGGCCGAGGCGACCGGCATCGAGCGTCTTCATCGCGATGAGGAAGCCGCGGCCGTCTGATCCGATAAGATTTTCTCCCGGGACACGCACATTGTTGAAGGTGATCGCATTGGTCATGCTTCCCCGAATCCCCATTTTTTTCTCCTTGGGGCCGGCGTGATATCCTTCCCACTGCGTTTCCACTGCGAAAGCGGTGACGCCGCGCTCGGTGCGGGCGAAGACGGAAACCACATCGGCGATGCCGCCGTTGGTGATCCAGAGCTTCTCGCCGTTGAGAATCCAGTCGTCACCGTCCTTCTCCGCGCGTGTGCGCACGTTGAAGGAGTCGGAGCCCGCGGTCGCCTCGGTCAGACCGAAGGCCGCGAGCATTTCACCGGAACAGAGTTTCGGGAGGTACTTCTGTTTGAGTTCCTCCGTTCCGCCGAGAAAGATGGCGTTGGTGCCGATGGACATATGCGCGCCAATCATCGTCGCGGTGGAAAGGCAGCCACGGGCCATCTCTTCCTGTGCGATGCAGTAGCCGACTTCGCCGAAACCCCCGCCGCCGTACTCCTCGGGAAACACGGTTCCGAGCAAGCCGAGTTCGCCGATTTTTTTGATCAGGTCCTTCGGGATTTCCTCGTTCTCGTCGATACTGGTCGCAACGGGCTTGACTTCCTCGTTGACGAATTCGCGCACCATGTCGCGCAACATGTTCTGTTCTTCGGTGAATGCGAAAAGATTCATGGGCGTTCCGGATGGATTATGTGACAGACTCAATAGGTGACAGGGTCAGGGAAATACCGGGAAGACAGCGAGCCGTCCCGCATGACAGAAGGTGGTCAGGATACGTCGGTCGGATCCCACGAGCTCTCGTCGAGCAATCGGAGATCCGCGTACTGATACGGTGTTTTCTGGCCGACGTAGCTGATCTTGCTTTCGCCGCCGTCGACGCCGATGGTGTTGCCGTTGATGAATTCCGTGCCGTCCTGCAGGAGAGCGATCATGGCATGGGCGACATCTTCAGGCGTGGTGGCGCGGGCGAAGGGATTTTTCGCGATGGCGGCGTAAAGCATGTTGCGTGCGCCGGGGATTTTGCTCAGGGCGGGCGTGTCGGTGACACCGGCGAGAATGGCGTTGCAGGTAATGCCCCGCGGACCGAGTTCGATGGCCAGCTGCCGGATATAGGATTCCAGTGCGGCCTTTGCGGCGGACACGGCGCCGTAAAACGGGAGGTTGAGATTCGCGCCGTCGCTGGTCATTGCGAAAATGCGGCTTCCGCGTCCCAGGAGTCCGTGGCGCACGGTATCCTGCGTCCAGTAAATCAGGGAGTTGGCCATGACGTCGAGGGTCATTTCCAGCTGCGCCTTCTTGATCATCTCGGCTTCATTGCGTCCAACCAGCGGTCGCAGCGTCCCGAAGGCGAGTGAATGCATTAAAACCTTGATTTCGGCTCGTCCTTCCCGGTGATACATCTCCACGAAACTCTCGATTGCGGCGTGGCGCTTGTGTTCGTCCGCCGCATTTATATTGTGGAATACCGCCTTCTGGCCTTCGTGTTCGATATCCGCGATCAGGCGGTTGACCGTCGGCATCGTGGCCTGCCGGTCCAGATGAATCCCCAGGATATGGTAGCCGTGCCGAGCAAGTTCGCGGGCCGCAGCCGCACCGAATCCCGACGATACACCGAGGATCAATGCCCATTGGTTGGATTTGCGTGTCATGTATGGTATGAACCTGTATTCTGTCACATCACAAACTTTAAATATAGGTCTTTTGGAGGTGAATTTGAAGTGCGGGGAAGGAAGAGCATCATGTTGTGTTTTTGCTCATTTGGGGCGGAGCCGTTGGCTCCGCCCCACTCTCAGGCATGGATTGAGTTTGAAAGGGATGGGTCCGAGCCTGAGGCTCGGACCCACTCTCAGGCAGGGATTGAGTTCGGAGCTGAGAGCAGGGGCGAGCCAACGGCTCGCCCTTACAAAGGGCGGGAAGAAGCACGGATTGAGCGGAGAAGCCTGAGGCTCGGACCCACTCTCAGGCA
>JAFGKR010000270.1 GCA_016928515.1 Bacteroidota bacterium
ACGGATTCCCGCAGCGGGACGCCGAATTCCACCGTCATGATATTATCGTTGGAAAGGTCCTGCGCCTGGACACTCAAGGGAAGCAGAACAAAGAGCGTGAGCAGCCGGATGCGCCGGAGGCGCAGGAGACCCGGCGAAATACACCGGAGGCGTACGGAAGAGGGGAGCATTCCCCACAGGTATGAATGGCCTGTTGAATACATTTTTAAAAATTACTGCCACAAAAAAGGACATGCAAGCTGGAGAGACTTGCATGTCCTTGCCGAGATCCGGGGACCCCGGCGGTGGAAGTATGAGGAAGGGAAGTAGGTTGTGGTTTTCCGCCGTGAAGCGGAAACTCTAGATGTCCCAGTGCATGCTGACGCCCACTGCGACTGCGGAGAATGACTCCGATAAATGTGGTGTGATGTCCATCGTTCCGATATCGAGCTTGTAGTTGTCTGCAATGAAACCGACCCCCACTCCGAGAATTACAGGCCGAATCCCGCCGAAATTCACGCCGAAACGAAAGGCGACGTTGTAAAGCAACTCCAACTCCGTGCCGATGCCAACACGCGGACTCGTCGAGTTGCCCGCGACGTCGTTGAATCCCTGCCGATACGCCGCTGTGAAATGCCACGCCTTGTGTCTGCGGGGGAAGTCGGGCACACTGAGTACCCCTGAAATGATCAGCGCTGCCGGCAGGGGAGTGGAAAACGATGGGATGTCGTACTCCCTGCCGTCGAGGCGGGACTGAATTTCGTCCACTTGATTGCCTGTGATGTCATCGATGGCAAAATCTTCATTTGCCGTTATCTCCCGCGCGCCCTTTTCCCACGTGATGGATCCAAGGTCGACGAGACTGAATCCGGCACTGAACATGCGGTTGATCTGAAGGTGTGCACCGAAGTCCACGCCAAAGCCGCTTCCCACCGGTGTGGGAAAGAGCGAATAGTGGAATCGGTTGTTCTCACCGATCCAGTCCTTGGTGCCGGCGTAGCGCGCGATCATGTCGGCGGTGCCGGATACCTCGAAGGTCTCGGGATCAGTGGTAAAGCTGCTGTTGAAACGCTCCAATCCGAAGTACCCGTACCCGTGCACAAGCTTGAGGGTGGCCCCGACCAGCAGTGGAATTCTGCGGTACAGGCGGAATTCCTGAGCCACGGTAAGACTGTAGTCTCGCGTCCATGAAGACGACACTTCCGTTTCCGAAAAATCGAAAGTCTTCCCCGGTTCATTGCCAAAGAACATGAATTCGGCGAAGGACTGCGGGAAGGCCACGTTGCTGCCGGTGCGTTCGGTGATGCCAACGCCGATCGTCATGTATCGGGTGGAAATCATCGCACTGGCAAGACCGTAGCGGATGTCATGGGTGAAATGACCGACATCGCTTTTGAACGTGCGAAGAATCGCGCGTTTGTCCTCGGTATTCAGGTAGGTCGGTTCTCGCTTGCCTTTTGCATTCGCTGTCCCCGTGAAGAATTGATTATAGGTGGCGTAATCCATGAAGTCCGCACCTGCCTGTGCACCGAACGGTAATACGCTGAAGGAGACAACGACGCCATCATTCGGCACGAGCTGGGCCGGATTGACGTTCAGGGCATCCAGGCCGCGCACGAGGCCCGCGCTGCTGTTTCCCATGCCCGTCAGGCGGGCGCTGGTACCAATGGTCTGGGCGGATACCCGCGGTGCGGCGCAGAGCGATGCTGCGAGCAGGATCAGGGGAAGCCGTCGGAGTGCATGCATACGGTGATCTCTGTTATTCATCACGTCCTATTTTTCGGTGATCGTCGAACTGATATTCAGCCGGGCATAGCCGCGGATGCGGACGTAGTCTGTTGTCCGGAACGCCGCGCCGCCGCTCTCGCTGGCATCGAAGGTGATGCGGAAGCGGATGGATTCGGCTTTCGCGAGCTGACCGAAATCCGCATCCGTGAAATGCAGGGTGACGCGCTCGATCAGCGCCCGGCTGACGAAACCGGATGCGTCCACCGGCGCCGCGGCGACGCGCAGCGGCTCTCCGCTCGTCGATACGGGCGTCAGCAGCAGGCGGCCAGCGGAGTCCAGAAACGCGGGCTCGATGGTCACCGCGCTGGGCAGATGGTTCTCCACGTCGAAGCTCAGCGTCCCTTCGTTGACTTCCGTGAGCTTCCGGCGGGTATCTTCGTCGATCATCATGTCGACCGTGTCGACCACGCTGCCGCTGATCTGGGTGAAGCGGAGAGGGAATTCGATGTAGAGATCTCCGACGACCGAATCCGCTGCGCTGACACTGCCGTGCTGAGCGGTCGGATTCAGCACGAACGTTCCCTCCACACCGATACTGTCGGGGTATTCGGGAGAGAAGGAATTCAGAAAGTTCACGACCTGATTGTTCTCAAAGGTGATCATGGTTTCGGATTTCCCGGCGAGATCACGGGGATTGATCCGCAGTGTCGCGCTGGAGCCCGTTGTGTTCTTTCCGAGCACGGATGCGTCGGTGATTCCGACAGGAAGGTAGGCCTGGTTGCGGATCGATGCCCACATCCTGGCTTCGGAAAGCTCCATAGAGCCGGAAATGCTTTTTCCTGGATAGAAATCGGATTCCTCCATTTCGCGAATCCTCATCGCGGTGGGCGCGAGTGTCCCGGTCATCGAAGCGAGATGAACATCTCTGATCTGCCCTGTGACGGAGACACTGTCATTTCTGGTGACGGTGACGATGCGATCGGACGCGTCTTCCGTGACGATATGGGTCTGGTATGAGAGTTGCGTTTCGTTGCGGAGCCGCACGTCGGTGCCACTCAGATCGATGAGAATGCTTTTCGTCCCGTGTGCATCGACATAAGCGGTGGATGTCACCACCGTACCCCCGCGACGGACGTCGTCGAGTGTCATCGTGATCTGCGCACCGACAGCGAAGTGATTCTTCACGGAAAAGTGCACGGTGCCACTGCGAACCTGAGCCTCCTTGATGCGCAATCCGCTGGATCCGGCGATGTTCGCAAAGCGGGGATAGCTGAATTCCTGCGCGGGGACGTACCCCCGGACGGAAAGGATGTCGGTGTCCCGAACTTCTCCCTCCACGGCAAGACTGTGCGACGCATTCACTGTCACTGACTTTCCGGCACTTCCGGGTGAAGAGATATCGAATGCCAGGCGCATGTTGTTCACCAGCGTGAGTCCGTCAAGCATCATGGCTGGGATATGCGCCTGCGCTTCGGGCTGAACGAGTACACTGTACGTAATCGACCCGATCGTAGCGCCATTGAGATCCACGAGACGAATGGCCTCGATTCGCAGCGGTATCGGCGTATGATTGGTGAAATGCAGGAGGAGGCGTCCTTTCGCGAAGGTCATTTCCTCAAAATACTCCCGGGTGTCGATGGCGATGCTGATCCCGAGATCATTGGTGATGGCGGAGACTACCTGCTCGCCACGTGGCAGCACGGGGAAGAGCGTGAACACGTCGAGATGCTGATCGAGATACTCAGGCATGTCAAAGCGTACGGCATCGAAGCTCTCCGATTCAAGAAAGGAAACGTCGTCCACACGCAGGTGATCACCGATGCAGATCGATTGCAGAGGATACCGCTGTGTCACGACCAGTACCTGGTCGCCATTCTGCGTGATGCGCAGAATGTCATCTTCCTGCAGCAGATCCTCCATGGTGTATGTATGATTGACCAGGGGCATATTCGCATCGACATCCCATTCGGGCAGCATCGGGGCGAGCGGTTCGGTACAGCCGCCGAACAGCGTCGCCGCCAGCACGATCGCGGTGAATGCGAGTGCCCAGGCGACGGGCGGCTTTGACTGGTACGTGTGGCTGATCATGGTATCCTGTTCCTCTCTAGAGCTTCCGTGATGTTGTTCGACGTGTGTTCGTATCGGGATTACTGGATGACGATGCGGCGGTGAGCACCGGAATGCCCGCTCTCGATGTGGATGTTGTACACTCCGGGGGGGATGTCCGCCACGGAAAAACGTGCATGATGGATGCCGGCAGGAAGAAGCGCGACTGGAAGAATCCGCAGAGGTCGTCCAAGCATGTCAGAGAGAACAACGCGGACGGTGGTCGCATCGGGGAGCTCGTATGCAACGGTGAGCGTTCCGACGGTGCCTGCCTTCAAGGGCTGCGGATAGAGCGCGTGGATTTCAAGTCGCTCGGGTTGCAGCTGGATATCCTCGGTGGATGTCGGCATCGAGCTGAACGTGATGGATACATCCGAGCTCTCGTCGACGGACAGCGTGAGCGTATTTCCCTGCAGATCCCAATTGCGGACACCGCTGCCGTTGATATCATACACATGGAAAGGAACCCGCAGCAGGATGTCCGCGGGTTTCCCGCTTGTCGTGACCAGGCGCCATGTGTCTGTTTCCATCAGCAATGCGGCATGCAGGGATTGTGACGACGACAGCAACATCCGGCCGTCAAGCCGGATGAAGCTGCCACCGTCGAGCATCCATGAATCCGGCCTGCCAGCGGTCTCGAGGATGCTAAATAATCCGAACGCGTCGGTTTCCACCGCACCCAGCACGGGTGTATGGAGTGTGATACTTCCGTCCGTGCCGTTGACCACGCTCAACAGCTGATCCTTCGCACTGCGTATATGCGTGAGTGTCACACCCTCCAGCGGATTGACCGTATATGCCTGAACGTCCTGTGCCTGGTGTGCGGCATGGAGCACGGTATGAAACACCGCACGTTGTCCCCTGACGCTGCTGTACATCGCTTCATGCGTGTCGAAACGACGGGAGGACGGCGCATGCTTCCGCTCCTGCGTGACATGCGATACGGTACCCGACGCGTCGTGCACCACGGCGTGAAGGCGCATCTCGCCCGCCGTCCACATACCGGTGTGCTCGTTGTATGCCGCGGAGAATGTGCCGCGACTTGTGCTCCCGTTGCCGTGTATCTGATGGGTGAACGTGCGCGTCCTGACGGAGGATGCTTCGTCGGCGAGCACGAGATAGCGTCCGTTCAGTACTGCGGCAAGGCGGGTGATGTCCGCCTCCTGATACCGCGTCCGAATGGACACCATACCGCTGTTCCCCGCGACCACGCCATGCTCCATGAATGCGTCCACACCGAAGAGGAAACTTCCGAACGATGTGCTGTCAGCGCCCTTCCCGTCGACGAGAATGACGTTGTGATGATCCGCGAAGATGAGTGGTGTGCGTTCGTCGCTGCTGTGATAGCCGGGTTCCGTTGCGAGCAGTTCACCGCCGGCATGCAGGATGAAAGCGGTTTCATTCGCCTGTTTGTGTCCGCTACCGACGGGGGAACGGTGCGTGCGCGCAAGACCGTGTTTCCCGATCAGCGCGACGTACATGGCGTCCGGTTCCCAGCCGCCGCGGAATACAGCATAGCCGGCATCAGGCATTACGGCGGAGAGCGGAAGTGCGTCCTGC
>JAFGKR010000048.1 GCA_016928515.1 Bacteroidota bacterium
ATGTCTCCGGGACCCGTGCTGTTGCCCGGCGCGACGCCAATGGCGAGCTGCACTTCCGCGGGAACCGTGACAAACGGCGTGGCGGCGCGGAAGGCGAAATCATCGATGAAGAGCCCGCCGTTCACGTAGATATCCACGACCGAAGCGGCGGGATCCGCGGCGTTGTGGATCACCTGCAGGCGTGCCGAGGGAGCCGGAATGGCCGGGAGCGCGATGACGGTGCCGTTTGGCAGCGCAGCGAAAAGTCCGAAGGCCGGTCCGTTCTGATTGTTCGCCGGAGCAAGAAATCCGGAGGCGAATACCACGGCAGCGCCGCCCGCGAGGCTGGAAAGATCGGCCTCGTACGACGCAACAATAGTGTTGTTGTCGTTGCCCGGCGTGATGTCGAGCTTGTAGGCGGCTGCCGGAACGGTGACGTAACCGGTCATGTCCCCGTAAGCGGCGTCGTTGACGAGAATGCCGGATCCTCGGTTGATCACATCAACCGTCGGAGCATCAGTAGAGCCATGAAGAACATTGATGTCCACTCCCGTGGCGCTGGTGCCCGCTTCCTGTCCCATGTCGGTGCTGAACAGGGTAAAGCCGATGGAACGGGAATCCGGATTCGCGGCGAAATTCACCGGGGTCAGAACACCGTTCGCGACCGCGACGTAGGTCTTGGTGGCATCAAAGGTGACATTGAAAGTCGCGATGATGTCACCGGGACCTGTGCTGTTGCCCGGCGCGACACCAAGGGCGAGCGACACCCCTGCGGGAACATCGACGAACGGCGTGGCTGCGCGGAAAGCGAAGTCATCCAGGAGAAGGGTTCCGTTGACATAAATATCAACAACTGCTGCAGCTGGATCGGCGGCGTTGTGAATGACCTGCAGACGGGACGTCTGTGCCGTCAGTGTGCTGCTCGCGATGATCAGCATCGCAGCAAAAAGGGAGAACGTGTATTTCATCATGGCCTTCCTCATGTTTCGTAAAAAATGGACTGTGAAATATCTTATGTATATTAATTATCTATGTTTACTGGCTTCATTACTAGACATTATTTAGAACATCTGAACAGGATACAGCAGTTCCCCGACCGGAAAAAAATTCTTGTCGAAAAATTGCTGGAGAATTTCCGAGTCCGGTAGAATGTTGTGGGACGGCCTGTTTTTCCCGTATTCTCCGTGTTCTGCCCAGAAAGTGAGTTCAGCTCACCTTTCCGGTGGCCTTCCCGAGCATCCCCTTGATATCCCACCCGTCCCGACAAATGTCATTGAGCTCATCCACCAATCGTTGCATCTCCGCGCTGTTCGAGAGCAGATCCACCGATGCCGGAATGGTAATTCCCTCGTCACCGCGATCACGAAGAGAGTCGTACACTTCTTCGACTTCATCGCAAGCCAGTTGAACACAGAGATCGAGTTCATCATGCAGAAGCTCCGGTGTCACCGGAAGATCGGTCTCCTCTGCGAGAGCGGCGCGGATCTGCCGGCCGAACGTCGACAGTGCCTCGCAGACCTGACAGACCTTGAATTTCTGTCGGTAGCGATGATAGGCGACAATTCGCGCGTGTGTGCGAAGAACTGCACGGTCACGGGTTCGGATTGTGGTGATCAGGACCTCATAGAATAATGAAACGTACGCCAGAAGGGTCCCCTCGCTGAGTGTCCGGTAGTCAATCTGCTCATCCGCCAACTGCGTCAGCCGGATATCCTGGTAGATGCGCTCAATGAGTGTATCGCGCAGGCGGAGCAAGCGCTCGTACAGAACCAGATTGGGCCTGGTCGCGGCGCGCAGCAGGGCGGCTTCATTGAGCTGTCGCCAGACCTCGGGATGACTCTTCATGTTGTCGATCAGAATCAGCAATCTTCGCGTGAGATCGTAACGTGGAGCCGATTTCCAGCCGAGCGCCTTCTCGGTACGCTGTGCGTCAACGCGAAGATCCCGATCGATGTAGCGCATCATCCAGGTACGCTCGAAGGGTGGCTTCCCAATGAGGTCCATCACGAACTGCCGCACGGCAACACCGGGCCATGCGAGCAGACGGGGTATGTGCAGCGGTTTTGCCGGTCTCCCGATAAAAAATTTCATCGCTGCACGATACATCTCCTCATGCGATGTCGTGTGATTGGGACTGGCATTGTACACGGCACAGGCCGGCAGCCGATCCGTCTCTTCGATCACTCTGAAAAGAAGCGCGATGAGATCCTTGATATGCAGATACGGCACGGCGCTCTTCCCACGACCGCCGAGAAGCCGGGAGTTCCATCGACCGGATGACCATGTCTTCAGGAATTCGTACGCGGGGGGATATTCACACCAGTCGCTGTACAGCGCCGCGAAACGAACGATGGACCGGACGTAGGGAGACTCATGCTCCCGGATCAATGCCTCCGCCTCCCGCTTGCTTCGCGCATACGGGAAATCCGCATCGGGCGCCGTGTCCTCGGTGATGACTTCGCCATCCTGCGGAAACGAACACGCCGCCAGGGAACTCGCGAAAATGAAATGCCGCGCATCGAGAACATCCGCCAGTGCGAGGACATTCTCCGTACCATGCACGTTGGTGCGCCTGTACTCGGGATGGTCGTCATACGTGAAATCGTAGTAACCGGCGAGATGCAGGATGTACTGCGCTCCAC
>JAFGKR010000271.1 GCA_016928515.1 Bacteroidota bacterium
CTCGATATCCACCGGTTCATCAGTTTCCGGGATGATGGATTCTTCCTGATCGACACGTTCGAATTCCCCCGTCCCGTCCTTCTGCGCCTTTTCCGCGTCGCTGAGTTCATCACTGGAACTGCATGCCGTAACAAGCAGCAGTGAACACAGCATCACGAGACCAATCCGACAGGTTGATGTCACCATGCAATCCTCCACTTACGCTGTATTGATTCGTACCAATTGTATGCTTGCGCTGGCACCGATGCGATCGGCCCCCGCTTCTATCATTGCGCGTGCGGTCTCGCGCGTACGAATGCCGCCGCTGGCCTTCACGCCGGCGTTCTCTCCGACTGCAAGACGCATGCGACGCACCGCCTCGACGGTTGCTCCGCCACCTTCACTGAAACCGGTGGAGGTCTTCACGAAATCCGCTCCGGCTTCCAACGAGATTTTACAGGCGTCAGTGATGCCGCTTTCGTCGAGCAGCCCGGTTTCCAGAATGACCTTGACCAGCGCCTGCTCGCGTGCAGCCTTCGCCGTCTGCACCACCTGACGGATGTCATGCTCCACATAGGCGAAATCCCCTCCCTTGAGTCGACCGAGATGCAGTACCATGTCGAATTCATCCGCTCCGTCAGCAGCGGCGAATTCCGTCTCCTTGATTTTCACCTCCGTCCTGTTCGCTCCGAGCGGAAACCCGATGACGGTGCAGACACGGGAGGGACTTTCCTTCAGAAGGCTCGCGCACAACCCCACCCATGAAGGATTGACACAGACCGTGGCAAATTCGAATTGCCGCGCCTCATTGCACAACCGCAGGATATCCACTTCACTGGCATCCGCCTTCAGGAGGGTATGATCGATTTTCTTTGCGAGAACCTGGTCGAATGTGCTGTCAGTCATACGGAAGGAGAGAACTATCATTCAACGAAAGGAATTACAATCCGAATCGCAGTGCCAGTGAAGCCCGCAACACTGCGATGCGCCAATCGGTATTCCCCTCCACGACGGATGTCAGGGGAATGTCCAGGTGAATTTCCGGCGCGATGGCCGCTGCTCTTCCCAGAGGGATATCATATCCGATCCCGACGATGAGTGATGCTCGGATCGCTGTTTCCTCATTCGCGTCGAGCTTCTCGTCCCTGTACACGATTCTGTTACTCCCGGTCTGCGGATACAGAAGTCCCGAAGGGTCGGTGATGTACTCCTCCTCCCGGATCGTCCCGTCCAGGTAAAAACCTGCTCCGGCACTCGTGATGAGATAGAGACCTGCAGGACCGGTGAACCACAACGCGCCGAAACTGACGGTTGCGTACTGGATTCCCGATTCGACCCGCCGCTGCGCGGTGATGGCCGCGAGACTTCCGTCATCGAGATAGATGGATGAAGGACGATCCTTGACATACGTCGTGGAAAGATCTTCATATAAACCCTGCAAACGTATTCCCACATAACGGTTTACGAAGATGTCCACATGTAATCCTGCATGGTATCCGAGAGCGGATCCATTCTCAAATTCGCAGTTGCAGGCGGCCGTTGGTCCGTTCAATCCGTAATTCCCGTTCCCGCCCGCTTGCAAACCGACGGCGATCGCGCCCGGATAGGTTTGACGGAAGCCGTGAAAAATGCGATAGCGCTGCGCCTGGGCATCTGGAACGAACAGGAGAACAACTATCACCAGCGACAATGCCGCCGATGCAATTCCGTGCGTCAATGACTTACCTGCATTCATGTGCTTCCGGCGTGGATGTGGTTCAAATAGCGAAGCGGAGAAAAACGTTCGCCTGGAAGGCGGACTGTCTCCAATCCTGGAAATTCGACACGATCGGCGTCAGGGGGAATGAAAGACCCGCTTCCGGAGCAATGGAGATCGTCTCCGTGATCGGAATAATATATCCGAGCTTGACGGCGGCCGCCAGACGATATCCCGTATCATCGTAATAACGGGACAAGGGATCATCCATGGAGGTCTGTTCGGTTCCCCCTCCGAGATCATACGCGATACCGGGGGTGAGAATGCGCTCCGTTTCCCGGATGTTGTCGTCTATCACGAACCCGAATTCTCCACCGGCGGCGAAATACAAACCACGGACTGGAAGCTGCCAGCGACCGTACACTCCAAGCTCGATGAACATCATCTGCAGGACGGTTTCGAGCTCGAAATCAACGTTGGTGAAATCTCCATCCTCTGGAGGGAATTGGATGAATTCGATCCTGGTCTGCTTCTTGTCGAAGGACGGGTGCATGGTTCGCAGGCCGAGCGTCGCCATGAGGGAGACATCCCTCGTCAGAGGATAGTCGGCGAAGACACCCAGCTGAAAACCGAGGCCGTTTCCTCCCGAATACTCACATTGACAGAGTGTCTCGAACGTACCGTTGCTGGCGATCCATGCAGCTCCGGCATACGGTCCAACGTGCAGTGTGAACGGAACGGGACGGAGGATATCGTCCTCCCCTCCCGGCGGCCGCCCGGCGGTCAACAGTGCCGGCAGGAAGAAGAGATACAGGAGAAATTTCAGGCGATACATACGCATTCTGCGGATTTCCTCTCGATGTGACCGCATATTACGATGGATGCGCTAAAGATACAACCGGTCAGATACGCTCAAGGACAGAGGTCTTGATCCACCCCGTTTTTCCGTCTTCGAGACGGATGCGGAAAAAATCATCCTGCGATTCCAGAATCTCGACCTTGAGTCCCTCATGCACGAGAAAACTCTCTATGCCGCTGGCATCGGGTGTGCTGCGCACCACAGCTTCATTTGCCATGACGATGGCCCGACTGTGTGCGTTCAGCTGGTCGATGCGGGCAACATACAGTGTCACGGTCAGGATAAACAGCACCGCAATCA
>JAFGKR010000272.1 GCA_016928515.1 Bacteroidota bacterium
ACTCTTAATCAGCGGGTCAGGGGTTCGAGTCCCCTCGCGTGTACAAAGCGGAAACCCCGCAAAGCACTGAAAAAACGGCGTGAAATCAAGGTTCGTGCCGTTTTTTATGACCGCACGTGATCCTGCCCTGTAAATAGCGGTCCAGCATGAATGTCAGTCTTCTCCCCTGAAATCCATCGGGAGTTGCTGCTTCATGCACAGATGGACATATTCCATTGTTGCATCAGTGCTGCGACAACCGCATGTTGGATTGGAGTATCATGGGCACATCCAGACGTTCCAGGCTCGCGGCGGGATACCTGCCAAAGGGAGTTCTCCTTCTGCACGAGGACGACCATATCATTGTCGTTCAGAAGCCGGCCGGCTTGCTGACCATGGGTACGCGAACGGACAAGACAACGACTGTCTACGCCGTGCTGACGGATTACGTGCGGAGAGGATACGCGAAATCCCGGAAACGGATTTTCATCGTCCACCGCCTGGATAAGGATACGTCGGGCATTCTCGTGTTCGCGAAAAGCGAGGAAATAAAACGACGACTGCAGGAAGGGTGGAAGGATGTGGAGAAACGCTACCTGGCCGTCGTGCATGGCGTGCCGGACAGAACATCCGGCATGGAATCATGTTACCTCGCGGAAAACCGCGCACATGTCGTCTATGCCACCCGTGATCAGCGGAACGGGAAACTGTCGCAAACCGCCTGGCGTGTGCTGGAATCACGAGAGGACCGCTCGCTTCTGGAGCTGCGCCTTCTGACCGGACGCAAACATCAGATCCGCGTCCACCTCTCGAATATGGGACACCCGATCCTCGGAGACCGAATCTATGGCCGCCGCACAGATGCCGGGCACGCTCTGGCTCTGCACGCAGTATCCCTTTCGTTCACGCATCCCGCTTCCGGCGAACACGTGACATTCGAAGTGGAAACGCCGCACGCCCTCATGCAACTGCTACGATGATCCCGGGTGTACATGAGAAAAAGCATCCGTTTAGTGCTTCTGTGAGTCTACACGCTGAATCCCGTCATGAAGATTGTCGTTCAGCGTGGATGTGACCGCCGCTTAGCTTGCTTCTGTTTTTCCTGGCAATATGAAGGAGGAGGTCTTGGGAATCGGCCGCATAGATATTTGCTTTTCTCATCATCGTCAGACATATTGTACTTACTTATGAACAACTGAGTGCAGTATGTCTGACACGCGTCCTGAATATCCTGCAGAGGCCATCTTTCTGGAGCATGGCGGACAACTGCGCATGAGCGAGGCGATTCGCCTCGGCATCTCTCGTTACATGCTCTACTCACTCCGGGATAAAGGGATTATCGAACAGGTGAGCCGGGGGATTTATCGTTGGGCGGAACTGCCTGCCATCAGTGATCCCGATCTTGTGACCGTCAGTCTTCGTTATCCCAGGGCGGTGATCTGTCTCGTCTCGGCGCTCGCCCATCACTCGATTACAACTCAGATTCCTCATGCTGTTTCGATCGCAATTACCCGTGATGCACGGATACCAAGACTCGATTATCCACCTATCCGGGTCTATCGATTCGCACAGCAAGCATTTGAAGCTGGAGTGGAGGAGAAAGTCATCGACGGTGCGAAGGTGAACGTCTATTCTGCCGAAAAGACCCTTGCAGATGTGTTCAAATTCCGTAACAAGCTCGGCCTGGATGTATTTCTTGAAGCGCTGAAGCTCTATGCGTCTCGCAAGAGTGCGGATCTGGGGGGAGTTCTTCGATACGCGCGCATTTGCCGCGTCGATCGGCTCATACGGCCATATTTGGAGGCAATCGTGTGAGCGGAATGAAAAATCTGCCTGCCTCCGTTCGGCAACGCCTTCTCAACCTGAGCAGGCAGGAGGGGCGTTCCTTCAATGAGATACTTCAGTACTATGCGATGGAGCGAGTCCTCTATCGACTATCTCAATCCGCTCATGCTCGAACATTCGTTTTGAAAGGAGCGATGATGCTCCGTGTGTGGGGAGCAACGGAACTGCGTCCCACGATGGACATTGATCTCCTGGGTCGGACAGGAAACGACGAGGACATGCTCGTTTCTCAATTTCGAAGCGTACTGGCAAGTGAAGTCGAACCGGACGGGCTGCACTTCGATGCAGAAACGCTTCATGCTGAAAAGATCAAGGTAGATGCTGATTACGAGGGAATCAGAGTCCAATTCTCAGGTCTGTTGGATACGGTGCGCATCAATATGCAGATCGACATCGGGTTCGGTGACGTAGTACATCCAGTTCCGGAAGTAACGACATTGCCAACCATGCTCGCTTTTCCAGCCCCGATAATGCTGTGTTACAGCCGCGAGGCTGCGATCGCGGAAAAAGTGGAGGCGATGATTTCACTCGGGGAGCTCAACAGCAGAATGAAGGACTTCTATGATGTCTGGTTGCTGTCGCGTCAGTTCGAGTTTGATGGATCGACACTCGTGCAGTCATTGCGTGGGACATTCAAGCAGCGAAACACTGAGGTCCCTGCTTCCTTAAAGTCCTTGTTCGAGGCGCTCGTCAGGATCAAGCAAATCCAGTGGGACGCCTTTCGCCGAAAACTGCAACAGCCTCAGGTCCCGGAATCATTTCAGGATCTCTCTGCGTCGATACGTGGATTCATCGAACCGGTTATCGGAGCGATCTTCACTGGCATTCCGTTTCGAAAACGCTGGCATGCTCCTGGGCCCTGGTCGCCTTATCAGGAAGAGGAAACGTGACGACAATACGTCCGATAAAAAATCAACAAAATAATTAGCAGGTTTTGTGGGACTCGGGACATCGTGGGGACATGCGTCCCTATTCGGCCATTACAGGGAGAATACACCGATTCGCGAGAGGCTCTTAGGAAATGACTCCCGGGAGAAATCTGGGCGATTTTTTCCAGACATGCTGATTTGACCTCATTTGGCAAGAAACCCGCTGATGGGCCATCCGCAGTTGGTGGGTACATGTGTACCTGAATGCCCACAGCAGCCGGAAATCACTGCATGGAGTGATGGTCTCGAACTGTGTTCGTCACGGAGATCTGGAACGGAATGCGGATAGGAGAAGCATCCAGCTGTTCAAAATCAATGGGTTTCAAATAATATGAACAGTATCAATAAATGAACGCTGTTCATTGCTGTGCACAATGCTGCCAGCCAAATGGAACGGTTTTTTTCTGAGTAAGAGAACCTGGGGGAGATTGTGACGTCCAAGCAGGAATTGGCGGTTGCCGAAGCGAGCCGAACCTCCGCGAGCATGGTTCCCATCGTGGCGACACCCGGAGGAATGGCGGGATTCTGTAATTCGCTTGCGAAAGTGATCTTGCCCCCAGAATATGGTCCAGCAAGAATGTAAGTCTTTAAGTACATTTCAATGGAAAGGAGGCAGCAATGGCTGGCAGAAAGAAACGGCACACACCGGAACAGATTATTGGAAAGCTC
>JAFGKR010000273.1 GCA_016928515.1 Bacteroidota bacterium
GCGACGAACGACGTGTATTTCGGCCAGCCCGCGGGACTGCGGCTTCACAGCATGCTGCGTGCCATTTCGACGAACACGACACTCGGTACGCTTCCCCCGGGAGAGCGTGCACCGGACAGCTGCTGGTTCATCGGAGAGGAGGAGTTTGCACACTGGTTCCGCGAGCACCCCGAAGCGCTGCGGATGCGGCAGCGCATTATCGATGAATGCGTGGTGGAGTTCGATACCAGCAGCAGTAAATTCACGCAATACACGGACATCCCGGAAGAGGGGAAACTGCGCCGCCTGCAGGCGCTGACGGAAGAAGGATGCCGTATCCGCTATCCCGCCGGTTCCGCGCGGGCTCGGGAACGCATCGAAAAAGAACTTGCCATTATCCGTGACCTGGGTTTCGTGGATTATTTCCTGGTTGCCTGGGATATCGTGCGTTATGCACGCCATCGGAATTATCCGTATGTCGGACGCGGCTCCGGCGCGAACAGCATCGTCGCCTATTGTATGCAGATCACCAACGTCGACCCGATCGAACTGGATCTGTTCTTCGAGCGCTTTCTCAATCCCGAGCGGAAATCCCCACCGGATTTCGATATCGATTTTTCCTGGCGCAACAGGGACGAGGTGATCGACTACATCCTCGCAAAATACGGCAGCGACCGCACAGCGATGATTTGCACGATCTCGACGTTCAATCCTCGTGGAGCGCTGCGGGAGACGGGAAAAGTGCTCGGCTTCAGCGCTGCGGAGATAAAACAGATCACTTCCATGCTCCCCGCGTTCGGATCAGACCGCGATTTGCGGGATCCCGACAGTCCGCTGCATCGGCAGGTCGGGGCGATTCTCAGCAGTCCCTACGGACGCGAGTGGTCCCGTGCCGCCCGCGCCATTCTCGATTTTCCCAATCATTACGGCATACACGCCGGAGGCGTCATTCTCGCACCGCAGCCGATGCATCACTACTGTGCAACACAGATCGCTCCAAAAGGTGTTCGTATCACGCAGCAGGATATGTATTCGATGGAGGAGTGGCGACTGGAGAAGCTCGACATTCTTTCCACGCGTGGACTCGGAGTTTTCGAAGACACCATGCAGGAAGTCCGGCGTCGCACCGGTGTGCTTCCGCCTGTCACGGACTACAAGATTGCCTGCCGCGATCCGCGCACGCGAGAGATCATGCGAAAGGGCCAGACGGTCGGTTGCTTTTACGTGGAGTCTCCGGCGATGATCCAGTTGCTGAAAAAGCTGCGTACCGACACCTTCGAAATGCTCACTGCTGCCAGTTCCATTATTCGTCCCGGCGTCGCACAGTCGGGAATGATGCAGGCATTCATCGAGCGTTTCCACGACCCGTCGAAAATCAATCCTCCGCACCCGAAGATGGCGGAACTGCTGGAGCGCACGTACGGGGTCATGGTGTACCAGGAGGACGTCATCAAGGTCGCGCATTTCATCGGGAAGCTGAGTCTTGGCGAAGCGGATCTGCTCCGCCGCGCGATGTCCGGGAAGCTGCGTTCCCGCGAAGCCATGCAGGCGCTGAAGCGGACATTCTATCTCGGATGCATGCGTGAAGGCATCAACGAGGATGTCATTGCCGAAATCTGGCGGCAGATGGAGTCTTTCGCCGGATATTCTTTCTGCAAGGCGCACTCGGCTTCGTACGCGGTACTCTCTTTTCAGGAGGCGTATCTCAAGGCACATCACCCCGCACTGTTTCTCTGCAGCGTTCTCAACAACCAGGGCGGCTACTACCGGCCGGAGGTGTATATCCAGGAAGCGCGGCATCTGGGCATTCAGATCCATCTCCCGAACGTGAACGTGAGTGGAGAGCTGCATTTCTGTCCGGACGACAGAAGCATCCAGCTCGGCTTCCTGCATGTGAAAGGACTGAGCGACCGCAGCCGTGCCGCTCTGCTTCGTGAGCGAAGGGAAGCGGGCAAGTATACGGGCATCGCGGATTTCCTTCACCGCTCGGGGATCACGCAGGAGGACGCGGAAATCCTGATCCGCTGTGGAGCGTGTGACTGTTTCGGGGAACAGCGCCCCACGATGATCGTGAAAGCGCGTCTGCACTTCAACCGCCGCCAGCGGAAGGAGAACGCGCCGATGCTGCAGCTGGAATTCCCCTCATTCGACGAGGAGCTGGAGCATCTCGAATCATATTCGCCCGCCCGTGTCGCACAAATCGAACTGGAGACCTTTTCCTACACCGTATCGACGCATGTGCTTTCGCATTATGAACAGGAATTGCGCGCGACCGTCAAGGCGCCCGATCTGGAACGTGCCGTGGGGCGGCGCGTCCATGTAGGGGGATGGATGATCGCGGCCAAACTCGCACGCACGCGCAAGGGTGAGAGGATGATGTTCATCAATCTCGACGACGCCCATGGACGCATCGACGTCGTGCTGTTCCCGCATTGCTACGATGCACATGCACATCTGCTCCGCACTGCGGGACCGTATATCGTCTACGGGAAGGTGGTCCGTGAACATGCCGTGATCAACATCGTGGCGGAGCGGATCACCGTTTTGACAAAGGAGTAGGAGGGATATCGGGAAAAATCCGATATTGCCGATATGACGGAAAATGCAGTACACGTGACAAAGGAAGCGGAGACCGGGGATACCCGCTTTCACACGAAAAAGGTGCTGATGATTTCCTTCGCGCATTTCGTGCATGATGTGTATTCCTCCTTCCTCGCTCCCATCCTTCCGCTCCTGATCGATAAACTTGGTCTCTCCTACGGACTCGCCGGCTCGCTCTCGATGTTCCAGCGGCTACCCTCTCTCGCCAATCCCTTCATCGGCGTGCTCGCGGAGCGATTCAGCGCACGGTATTTCATCATCGTTTCCCCCGGACTGACCGCGATCGTCATGAGTCTTCTCGGGGCGGCACCGCACTATATCGTTCTGGTGCTTCTGCTCATCGTCATGGGATTCAGCGCGACGATATTTCACGTTCCTTCACCTGTGATGATCAGGCGCGTCGCCGGTGGGAGGACCGGCAAGGGCATGAGCTTTTACATGCTCGGTGGAGAACTGGCGCGCACGGTCGGTCCACTGGTCATCCTCGGTGCCGTGTCGCTCTGGGGACTGGAAGGGACATGGCGCCTGATGCCGTTCGGTATCGCCGCGTCTGTGGTGCTGTATATGCAGTTTCACAGGATTCGGATCTCCGATCATTTCCGGAATCAGCCTGGTCAACTGCGCATCGGACCTACCTTTCGTCTGCATCGCCGCTTCCTTGTCCTTGCGAGCGGTATCCTGTTTTTCCTGTCGCTCCTGAAGTCGGCGCTTACCGCTTTTCTCCCGACACTGATGACTGCAGGCGGTGCCTCGCTGTGGAAGGGCGGGGCATATCTCTCCATACTGCAACTGGCTGGAGCAGCCGGGACGTTTCTCGCCGGGGGGATTTCCGACCGTGTCGGTCGAATCCCGACTCTGATTGCATCCGCCGTCATCAGTCCGTTGATGCTCTGGCTGTTTCTCTGGCTGGACGGTATCCCCTCCATCGTTGTGCTGATCGTTCTGGGCATAGCGCTGTTCGCCCCGGGTCCTGTCATGCTTGCCCTGGTCCAGGATCAGAACGCGGATCGACCGGTGTTTCTTAACGGTCTGTACATGGGGATCAGCTTTCTGCTGGCTGCGCTCGGTGTGCAGCTCGTCGGTGTGGCGGGTGATCTGTTTGGTCTGCGGGAGACGTTTCTGCTTACAGCCGGGCTTTCCCTTTTTTCCCTTCCCTGCATGCTGATGCTGCGTGGCAGGGGGTGAAGAGCGTAGAAGGTGAAAGTTGAGGAGAACAATCCGTCAGCCCGAGATCTCGATGAGTGCTGTGCGCTCATAACACACGCGCATGGCATCTGGTCGGACGAATCCAGCGCATTGCAGAGAGGAGGATTGCGCCAGTTTTCGCGCCGAATGCGTCGACCGGAGGAGCGTCAGGGAAGTTCCAGCCGCACGGTCGCTTTCAGTGCTCCCTCATGATGCTCCTCGATATAGACGGGTCCGATATTCCGGGCGTAGTAGACGGTCCAGGAGTATGTGCTTCCGACACGGCTGCCGTTCGGCAGTTCCTCAGCGTACCGCACGACGAGAACATCATCGTATCTGCCAAGGTCATCCGGAAGGAGGAGCTCGTCGAAGTGTTCAAGGACGCGACCGCGAAGTTCCACCCTCCCGCTGCCCTGGACGATGAGTTGTCCGGCAATCCAGTTCGTACCGACGGAAAGTGTCGAGGGAAAGAGTGTGATACCGGTCTCTTCCCGGACGATGGTGCTTCCCTCATCGATGCGTGTCCAGATCTGTCCTTCATCAGCGGAGCGAAAAGTCCCACTCGTCGTTCCGCAGTAGAACGCTCCGTCCGGTCCGTAATGGATGGAAAGAATGTGCTTTCCCTGCAGGCCTGAGAGTTGCGGTGGTGAACCGTCGAAGCGGTAGATCCCATGCTCGCTACCGATGAGGACGGTTGCACTGCGGTCGGACTGGCAGATGGCGGTGAGTGGCGTCGATATGGAAATCGGTACGCTTACCCATAAGCCAGAAAATGCCGGAGCCAGGTACAACATGGGCGGATCGGCAGCAGCGACGGCTGCGTATGTGGAAAGACGTGATGCCCGCACGTCGACAATCGCTTCGGTGCCGAGGCGTTCTCCGAGATAATACTGCGCCGGGTGGGAGGAGAGCAGATATACCTGCGCCAGACCGCTCTTTTCCCGTCCGATGAAGAGGATGGATTCATCAGGACCGATCGGAAGGAGGGAGATGCCTGTCACTTCCACGGCGAGGGATGGGATGGAGAACAGCTCCCAGGTCCACGATGGGCCACGGGAAACGTAGAGGCGGCTGTCGATGACAGCAAAGATGGTTCCGTGCGTGTCGATTGCGATCTCGGAAACCGTTCCCTGCGGAGCTCCCAACTTTGACCAGGCGCTGTCGGCCGGCCCGCGCACGAAGATCCCGTCTGACATCGTCGCAGCATACAGTTTCGCACCCCCGATGCTGCTGTCAATTGCCAGTGCCGTGATACGGCTGTTCCAGGGTGTGAATTCCCGATACCATGCGTTACTTCGAATATCGTAGCGGAAGAGCCCGCCGTCTCCGGCTCCCGCCAGCATGACGTCGCTGTCCAGCGTCAGCCAACATTCCGCGTAGATTGTCGGTCCCTGTATCGTCGTGATGTGGTCCGCAAAACGCATGGTGGAGGGGACGTGCAGGACACTGGTGGATCCAAGCCCGGTGAGGAGAGCATTTCCCTGCGTTCGTTCGTAGGAGAGAGGGATCTCCAATATCGGATTTCCCGCTGCGTTCTCCACGGCGTCAAGAATGATGCCGTTCTGGAAGCGGAGCGTATGCCGCTCATGTGCCCCGGCCTGGTCACGCACGAAGCTCTGTGTGACGTTGCTGCTCTGCCACGTATAATCCTGCGCTGCGAAATCACCGACCGGTGCCGGTCCGACGCTGTCGCTGCATGCTGCAGCTGTGAAGGCCAGGATAAGGAGAAGAAAGACCGGCATCCGGTGGTGGCAGAGAGAGCGCCAGAGTGCTCTGTGATTGCAAGTTACCATAACAGTATTCCAAACCCGATGCGAAATTCAATTGAGGAGGCATAGACCGTCCCGGCGCGGTCTGCGCGCCGAATGATCCCGATCACTCCACTGCCGCCGGTATCGATCCGGGGTGTATCGCCGGATGGCTGCAGCCAGGTCCCCGAATAATGGATTCCTGCGCGTGCCTTGACGCCATACGCAAGTGGATACACGGTGGACACACCGAAGGAGAACAGCGC
>JAFGKR010000049.1 GCA_016928515.1 Bacteroidota bacterium
GCTCCCGTCAAGGATCATGTCCAGGCGACAGGAGCCCGCATCCTGAACGGATGCTGCGTCGGCAGACATGGCGGTCTCAGCGTCTCGACTCGCCGTACTGGTACGTCTGTGAGAATCCGTAAAAATATAACTGATTCCATTGTTCCTGCAAAACAACCTCGCGCCCGGGGCGTCGGCGACGAACGCGATGTCCGTGCGGACACGGCCGTCGGTATCGGCGATCTGTCCGCGGTTTTCGGTGAAGCGGATGCCGCTCCGGTGCATCCATCTGCCCGCGCTCGCGCGATCGCCGGAGGTCGGGGGAACGGACTCATATGACGGGATAACGAGGGATGTTCTGCAGGTCTGAACAACCTTTCCCTCTGCCGTCTGAGCAGAAGGGACAATGCGTGTGCTGACCGCTGTGAAATTGTGATCCGGCGTCGTCACCGGTCCGGGACGTCCGGCGGCGACGAAACCGAGAACAAGAAATGGAAGCAGTGCAGCCGAGAGGGATTTCATGATTCCTCCAGGAAGCTGGTGATTGAATATCATGACCGCGAGTACCTGCGATCTGTTTACGAATTGATGATGACCGCATGTAATCAACCACACCCGTGAGGCACAGGCAATGATTACCAGCTCACGATTTCCTGATGATCGGCTCACGATTTCGGGATTTTCCAGGACCCCGATCATGCCGCCGGAGAACCGAGACACAGGGTGCCGACATGGTGCCGGCACCAGCGAGAGAGACCCTCCTTCCCCCTGCAGAGAACCCCTTCCACGTGCACGGAGATTTCTTCCGGGATATTTTCCCGCCCGACACCTTGCTCATGATGATTCTATAAGGGAAACAAGTCGGTTGCGATACATATCGTAACTCTTCTCCATCCCGGATGTCTTTGGGTTGATATTTTCCCATCACACGGGGTGCTCAATGTTCGCATCTGAACGATTCTTCCTGTTCATCATGTTGCTCTTCCTGTCCGCATCAGCCTCGGCACAGCAGGAGCAGCCAGGCAGTCTTTTTCCGCCACCTGGAGAAGTACCGCTTCCCCGATTGCCGCTGCATAACGCGGCGGCTGTACCCGATCCGCGTATCGAAATTCCCGAGGGCATGACGGTGTTCGTGCATCCTCTGAGCGGAAGCATTCACCGCGCTTTCGGAACCGCTCTCCGCATCCCGGGATTTGACCGGATCACCGCTGAGAACATTCATGACGCTGCGGCGGAATTTCTCAGGTCCTACCGCTCTTCCATCGGTGTCCCACCCGACCAGCTGAAGCTGCAGCGTGTGACTCACGTGCGCGGTCGCTGGTATGTCACCTGGCGCCAGCAGTATGAGGGAATGGACGTCCTCCTCAGCGAAGTGGAACTGCGCTTGTTCGACAACGGCAACGTCACGGCGTTCGGCGCTTCCGTCTATCCCGGCATTCACGTCGAGGAGACCGGACGGTCGGCGGCAGCCGACGTCTGGGAGTCGGCAGTGGCGGGGCTCGATGTCGATCCACCAGTGACGAAGCGCGCTGCAAGACCGGTTTCGGTCCTTCCCTTTGCGGCGAAAAACGAAGTTACATATCGACCGGTGCGCGAAGTGCCGTTCACAGACCGCGGCGGACGCTCCTGGATCTCATATGTCGATGCCGTGACAGGAGACCTGCTGTGGCGTCGGGAAACCAGTTTCGACATCGGCACTGGAGTAGAGGTCCACGGCAGCGTGATACGCGTGCATCCGAACGAACCGGTTCTGACGGATGCCGCGTTCAGGGATATGTACGTCCGTGTCGGCGACAGGACATATACCACCGATACGACCGGCAGGCTTGATTTCGATCTCGAAACCATCCAGCCTGTTCTGGCGCAGTTCGAAGGTCCCTGGTGCAAGGTGGAGCTGACAGACAGGACGGAAGGCAGCGTCCTCGGACTGGTGCAACCCGGCGAGACGCTGGACATCGCCTGGGCGGACAGCAACTCGCATACAGTCGAACGCATCCTTTTCTACCACACGAATCTCAACCGTGCGTATCTCGGAAGCATCGATCCCGGATTCACCGCTCTTGATTTCCAGACGCTTGTGACCGTCGAATTCGACGGGTTCATGCCGAATGCCATGTCCGACGGTGACGAAATCCGCTTCTTCGGCGCCGGAAATGAGAGCATGCGTCTGGCGTCTGCGCCGATGGTTCTGTACCACGAACTCGGCCACAGCGTCAACATCAAGCTGTACCAACAGCTCGGTGTTGAGTGGGGCATGCAGAATCGGGCCTGCCAGGAAGGCACGGCGGACCTGCACGCGGCGATGATCACGGATCATCCCGGCATCGGTACGGGGGTCTTTGTTGCGAACGAGAAACAGCTGATGCGAAACCTCGTGAACGATGTGGTCTATCCCGACAGTGTTGTCGGTGAGGAACATCATGACGGCCAGGTGCTGTCAGGCGCGTTCTGGGATATTCGTACTTCCGTGTCGCTCGATGTCGCGCGCCGGCTCTCGCATTTCGCCAAGTACGGCCTGCCCGACGATCCCGATAACGGCATCGCGTTCATGGAATGGCTGCTTGAAACACTGATCGCCGACGACGACGACGGCGATCTCTCGAACGGCACACCGCATCATATGGCCATCCTCGCTGCGTTTCAGAGGCATAACATCGGTCCCACCATGTTCATGCAGATGAACATGCAACATGTCCCCCTCGAAGACACTCGCGACACACTGCAGCCCTATGTCGTGCGATTTGCAATCGAAACCCTGGACCTGACCGGCTGTGGGGCGGAGGACGCGAAGGTCGTGTACACGCTGAACGGCGACGGGACGGAATATAGCGTCGATGCCTCTCCGGTCGGGAATGGACACATGGAGGCCTGCATCCCTGCTCAACCTACAGGGACATCCGTCTCATATCATGTGACCGCGAAGGATTCCTTCAGCGGAGAGACGGTGCACTTTACCTCGAATCTCCGTACGGGAGAACCCTGGCGTTTCCTGGTCGGCTATACCCCATTCTTCGAAGATCCATTCGAAGCCGACCTGGGCTGGACCGTCGGCGGAACAGGTGATGATGCCACGAGGGGAAACTGGATGCGCGGAAATCCGGAAGGTGCGGATTTCAGGGATTTCGGCGGCCAGTACCTGCAACCCGAGGACGATCACACCATCAGCGGAGATCAATGCTATGTCACCGGAGCGACGGGCGGAGCAAGTGTGTACGAGTTCATGCCAGATGGGCAGACAACGGTAACGTCCCCGCTGCTCGACCTCCGGCAGACCGTGCATCCGCTGCTCAGACTGTATTATTTCCTCGGGATATCAGTGAATGCTCTTGCCGAAAATCCCGAACCTGCAATCCTGCGCATCGGAGTATCCGACAACGACGGCAGAACATGGCGCATCATATTTGAAACGATGGAGGAGGCACTGGATTGGACGAAGGTGACGATTCCGCTGGAACCA
>JAFGKR010000274.1 GCA_016928515.1 Bacteroidota bacterium
GATTTCACGCCGTTTTTTCAGTGCTTTGCGGGGTTTCCGCTTTGTACACGCGAGGGGACTCGAACCCCTGACCCGCTGATTAAGAGTCAGCTGCTCTACCAACTGAGCTACGCGTGCACAACAAAAGTACGGCACGCGGGGAAATTTTCCAAAATTCGGGGATGACTTTTTGATTGATATGTAAGTTCGCTCCTTCTGGCGTGAAAACCAAACGGAATTCCCGGGACAAAACTGCCGGGAAACCCCGGCCGTGAGGGGATCTTCCGGCTCGCCATACACGCAGGCTTTCCGGAACTCTGCAGCCGCGAGGATTCGTCCGGTGTGACGACCACATGTGCTATTGAAATATCGCGTCGCCGAGAAATTCAAGAAATTCCTTCCCGTCGCCGGTGCCGACCAGGAAATACCCGAGCACGAGATCCATGCCGAAACCGATGATGGCAAGCGTACCGCGCATACGCTTCGGCGCCTTCTCCTTGAGAATGCGCTTGACTTCCCACATGCGCAGGGACTGCTCTCCCTCCGTCGTGCGCATCCGGACCAGTTCAACGCTCTCGATCGCACCGCGTTCGAATTCATACCCAAGCGGCGGCGGCAGCTCCTTCTCCATCCCGCACCAGCGGATGCCGGCAAGGTCTGACCAGTCCTCTTCGAATATCAGCCCGCGCTGCGGATCCCCGTGCAGCAGTCCCTCCCTATGCCCGCCGAGAAATACCGTGGTGATGTATTCGTCCTCCTCCAGCCACAACTCGATGACGTCGCCAACGTGCAGCTGCCAGCGTTTCTCGCAGGAATCCGTCCCCGCTGTTCTGGCCGCCCCGGCGACGAACGCCCAGGCAACGATATCGGCGCTGTCGAGGATGCCGATCCCGGCGAACCTGCCGGCGATACGCCGTCCGTCGTGCATGACAACGACAATGCTGTCTCCTTCATCCATGCCGTACAGCTCCTCTTTCGGCGCCCGCAAGGCGTCGCTTTCCTCCGCATGGTCGAGCATGTACCCCACGCCGTAGCCGACCACCGTGCAACCCTGAACGCCGGCGGCGATGAGCAATACCAGAATAGACTGGACGATGCGATTCCGTTTCATGGCGATATTTTCCTCTGATAGTTTATTCCCCTCCGCGCTGCAATTCCGCGATGCGGAACCAGAACGCTTCGTCGGCGTGACGCGCGAAGAAACCCGGCTCCGTGAACATGCGCGTGAGCAGCTCCGTGTCTGGTGACGCGGACGCAGGCACTTTCATACGGTAATATCCTGCGGACTCCAGCACCCACGTGACGCGGCGTCCCTCAACGGGCTGATCGTTCGATACGGTGAATATCACGTCCGCGCCCTCACCCGTGTCGAGTGAAACATAGCGACCGTCCTCCTGCAGGAGCTCGGGAAGGCAGTCCTCTCCCCCGTCGCGCGTCGCAACTGAGGGATGCAGACATTGGACGCGCACATCGCCCGGCGGCAGGACGTCCATGCCCACATGACGGACCATCCAGACTCCCGCAGGCGCCTCGAGACGCAGACGGAGTTCGGAATCGTGGATATCCTCCACTCCTATGCGCATCGCCACAGCGCGCCACGCACTCAGGCCGACCTCCCACACGTGTCCGGCGGGTCTCCACCGCGTGCCGTCCCATATCGAGACCTCGAGCATGCCTTCCCGCAGAAGGATTTCCCGGATCTGCTGTCGCGCGCCGGCATCCGCGTTCCAGCGGTCGTAGGCGGACTGCAGTCCACTGCCGAACAAGGAGAAAAATCCGTACTGCAGGCGCGCGCCCCACTGCGTGTTCTGCACGTCGACGATCAGCGTTACGCTGTCCGCATCCGCCGGGAGCGGGAAACGGCATTCCATCCACCGCCGGCCCCTGTCCTCCGGCTGCAGCTCCGGTACAGCAAACCAGCAGGATGCATCGCGTGCACGGATGAGCGGCAGAACGTCGTTTCCCCGGTCGTCACGCGAAAAGACGGGCGCAGCCGGACGCACGGCAAGCATCCTTCCATCCTCGGTGGGATACAGCTCGGTACCTTCGTCATGCTCGATGCGCAGGACGGCAAGTTGATCGACGGAATCGACTTCCTGCAGAAGATTCACGACGCGCAGCCGCAGGCGGTTCTGTTCCGGTCGCGTATACTCCAGACGTGCCCAATCGCGGCGCTGCGCCGCGCGGAACACCGAACCGCTGAAGCATTCGGTCTCGACACGCCACTCCCCGTCCATGTGCCCGAACACAAACGGACAGCCGCACATGAGACTGCCACCGTCGCCGTAGGAACCTCCCTTGGGAGGAGGAGGCGGTTTCTCCTCCTCCGGTTTCAGGATGAGGGACAGGAAATATGCATCGGCGGCCAGTCCGAGCGCACCACCGACCCACATGAAGGTGTTCCACGATTCCCGAACCTGGACACGTGCGATCTCCTGCATGGAAACGGATCGTATCCCTGATTGCGTCATCACTCGCACGGAGAACATTCGAGCCAGCACACCGTCGCCGAAGGCATCTTCGATCGGCGGACGCAGATGCTTCCGTCCCTCACACCAGGAGATACCAAGAATGGTGGTGTACACTTCCCGGTACACCTGGTCTTTGCCGGGACGCCGGAACCAGATCCCGCGTTCGTCCGCGCTGAGGTACTGCACGTCGATCGTATCCCCTGCGAGACGCTGCATCCGCAACGTGTCTCCGGGGAAAATCGTCTCGCGGGCGGTGCATTCCGTAAAGGGATACCGATCCATGTGAGCGAGGAGCGAATCCGGATCGGTCTCGGCCAGGTCAATGATGACGCCGGCAACCGTTGAGCCTTCATGCAGTGCCAGGATGACGCTGTCGCCCGGCTGTTCGCCATAAAGTGCATCGATTGTCGCCGGAGAGAGTGCTCCGCGATTCGATCGGTCCATGCCATGACCGAGCCAGGCTCCGATGAGTGTGCAACCGGTCAGCAGCATGGCCGCACAACCGGCCACGAACAGATACAGCACGACGCCATGCTTTCGCATACCAACCTCCGTCAATGGATAATCTGGGGGAAATATCCTGAACTGATTGTACGACCGTGTCACGAAAATGTCAAGAAAGGAGGGATTACCGCTCCCTGCGGTCGGGACAGCCGTCGTCGTCCTGAAAGCCGTTGAGGGTTTCCGGGAGTCGGGGACATTTGTCTTCCCCGTCGGGAAAGCCGTCGCCGTCGGTGTCGGGATTCCTCGGATTGGTGTTGGTGATGCGCAGCTCCTCGAAATCAGTGAGGCCGTCGCCGTCGGTGTCGGGATTTTCCGGATCGGTGCGCTCGATGCTCCGTTCCTCGAAATCCGTCAGTCCGTCGCCGTCGCTGTCCGCGGCGGAGGCGTCGGTCGCGGCACCGAACACTTCCTCGTAATCGCCTATGCCGTCACCGTCGGTATCGGGCAGCAGTGGATCCGTTCCATACCGGTGGAACTCATCCCCATCCGGCAATCCGTCACCGTCGGTGTCGATACGGTTGGCGTTCGTTCCCAGAAGAATCTCCTGTCCATCGGAGAGACCGTCACCGTCGGTGTCCGGGCGCAACGGATCAAGGGTGAAGCGTTGTACTTCCTCGGCATCGTCGAGACCGTCTCCGTCGGTATCCAGTGTGTCGGGACGTGTCCGGTACTTGATCGCTTCCTCGTAATCCGTCAGACCGTCACCGTCTGTGTCCATCCGTCGTGGATCGGATCCCAACTGTGTCTGCTCGTACCAGTCGGTGAGCTTGTCGCCGTCGGTATCGATGTCGTAGGGATTCAGTTTCAAACGCTCTTCTTCGTCGTTGGTGAGTCCGTCTCCGTCGATGTCGTTGTCCGGGAAGAGGAACACCTTGATACCGGCGGTGAGGGAAAAATAGAAATCACTGGCCGTCTCCGCCGCGTTGGGATTCCGTCCCTGGTTCTGTTCGGCGTAATAGCGATCGCGGACCTCACCCGATGGAAACGCATCGAGGTCGCCGATGTTGGTGAGATTCGCCCGGATTTCGGTATTGAACGCAAGATAGCGCCCGATCATGATATCGACACCGATACCGCCGGGAAATACCCAGGTGCTCTGCTCCGGTGCATCCGGCGCGTAGCGCACCTGGCCGAGAGAAAAATCTTCCGGCGTATACCAGAGTTGCCCCACACCACCGTAGAGATAGGGGCTGATGTACCGACCGGGCAGAAGATCAAGGAAGAGCAGACCGCTGAGCGCATAGAAATCGGTGCTGCGGTCAACCTGGTTTGGAGCGTCTTCGCCGAACTGCAAATGGTAGGCGGTTCCGGTGTTTCGACGCCAGCGGCGGCTGTAGTGCATCACGCCTTTCTCCCCCTGCAGTCCGAGGCGGAGATAGGGACCGATCGCATATGTGGTCTGCGCCCAGAACATTTCGCCGACGCTGTGGTCGGTAAATTCGCTGTTGATTTTCGCCAGACCTCCGCCGACCGTGACGGAGAGCAGGCCCTCGGGGTAGCGGGGACGTCCCTGGTATATGACTTCCTGAGAATATACGTCCATCGACAGCAGGAGTAGGAGAAGCAGCGGACCCTGCTTCAGCGCTGACTGCAGGATGCGACCGAGAGCCCGGTAAAGTCCGCCGCAGGCCAACGATGGCGGGGAAGCAGCGTGCAGCTTGATGCAGCAAGGCTTCTGTGCGCATCGGGAAGGAGCCGATGTCGACGGTTGATGCGACGAACGATAATGGCTCACTAACGAGACCCTCCGGCGGGACGACGGTCCCCGAGTTTGATCACGTAAATCTCGACGCGGCGGTTGAATGCGCGTCCGATGTCCGACGTGTTGTTCATGATGGGCACGGTCTCACCGAATCCCTTCGCCTTGAGACGGCGGGGGGCGATGCCCTGCTGCACGAAAAAATTCTTCACCGCGAGCGCACGGCGCATCGAGAGGTTTTCGTTGTACGCGTCTGTTCCCTCCGAATCCGTATGGCCACGGATCTCCACGATCATGTCGGGATACGCACGGAAGATGTCCGTCTTTTCCAACAGCTCAGCGATGTATTCGGTCCGGATGACATCCCTGTCGTATTCGAAATGAATATCAGTGAGATTGAAGGTTTTGCCTTCCTCGAGGGCCTCCATGTTGAAATCCGGAAGCGGATTGACGAGAGCCGCGGCGGCAAAGTCGTACGTCGAGAATGTGCCCTGCCCTGCCGTATCGACGGCACTGACGGGAACGATATGCTGCACCGCACGCGGCACGTAACCGCCATAACGCGCGAGGAGTTTCTCGGGAGCCGGTCCGTATACATCGGCATAGTCGATGCGCCACGGTCCGTCTCCTTCACCCGTGGAGACGCCCTTCCCCATACCACGCAGACGCTCGTCCCGCGGTCCGAGATATCCTGCCACTCCGCTGCCGGTCACCGTTTCACGGTCGACACCTCCCCGTCCCTCACCGGTGGACACACCTGTTCCGCGACCGTCGCGGCCGCCGGCATCCGTCGTCAGCCCCTCCTCACCGTCACCGCGCACGGTGCCCCGGTCGACATCACCCCGACCCTCACCCGTGGAAATACCTTTCCCCGCTCCGCCACGTGCATCCCCCTCACCGATCATACCCCCGTCCCCTTCACCGCGGACAGTGCCACGATTCGGATCGCCCGTGCCTTCACCCGTCGGAACGCCCTTGCCAAGACCGGAACGGCCGTCACCCTCACCAGTATCTCCGCCGCCCGCATTGCCTCCGCTGCGCGCGAGATCGCGATTCGGATCACCCGTGCCTTCACC
>JAFGKR010000050.1 GCA_016928515.1 Bacteroidota bacterium
ATGCTGCTGGCTTCGCTTGCCGCACGCATGAAGGGTGTGCATCCCGACATTGTTGTCGATCCGAAGAAATCGATGTATCGCATCCACCGCGATGTGCGTTTCAGCCAGGATAAATCCCCGTACAAAACCTGGGTTGCCGCGTCATTCACCTGCGACGGTCATGACAGGAAATATGACGCCGCGTTTTATTTCCACATCACTCCCGAGGAAATCGGCATCGGCGGTGGTTTGTATGCCCCGTCGGGCGACAAGCTGAAAAAGCTCCGGGCAGCAATCGCACAGGATGCGAAGCCGTTGCGGAACATTCTTGCTGACAAGAAATTCCGGGAGCAGTTCGGCGAGATGGAAGGAGAGGAATTGCAGCGTGCCCCGCAGGGCTACGATCCGGAGCATCCGGACATGGATCTCCTGAGAAAGAAGCAGTTCCTGTGCTGGAAGACGCTTCCGACAGGACGCGCAACCGAAGCGGACTTTCTCGAAGACCTCGTTTCCGCCTTCACCGCCATGGTGCCGTTTATCATGTACCTGTTGGAGAATTCCTGAGGATATACGTCGGGATTTCGGCGGGGCAGCCGATGCGATAGGGGAACCAGTGTCCCGCCCCGGCGGAGACGAAGAGTTTCGCATCGCCTTTTTCGTACAATCCCCACATGTAGCGTTCGGGATTCAGGGTGTACAGCAGGCTGCGGCCGTTGAATCCGATTTGTCCGCCATGCGTATGTCCGGCGAGGGTCAGGGGGATGCCGCGCCGTGCGGCATAATCGAATCCGGACGGACGATGGCTGAGGAGGATGGGGAAGGCATCGGAGGGGGCGTCGCGCATGGCCTGGTCGATGCTGCGTTCAAAGAAATGTTCAGGCATGTTTCGCATCGATCGCGGATCGTCGGCGCCCGCGATATGCAGCGCTGCACCGTCGATGTTCACCGTCGCTCCGCTGTCAAGCAGCAGGGGGATGGGACCGCGTTCGTAGGAGCGGATGATGCTCTGTATGCCCCGGAAATACTCGTGATTGCCGATGGAGGCGAAGTGTCCGTAGCGGCTCGGAATTTGTCCGGCAAGACGCAGCGCATCGAGATACGTCGGAGCATCGTCGGAGAAGTCGCCCGTGATCAATACGAGATCGGGTTGCTTTTCAGCAGAGAGTTCGATCATCCGCTCGAGTTCATCGAAGCCGATGAAAAAACCGATATGCACATCACTGATATGCAGGACGCGCAGACCCTCGAGCGCATGCGGGAGATCGGGCCAGGAAAGGGAAATATCGGGCATCCGTGGATCGCCGTAGGCGTTGAGAACGCCTCTCCCTCCCGTCACGACGGCGACAGCGGGGAAAATCATGGCAGAAGTGGTCAACAGCCGTCGTCGGCCTGGATCGGGTTGTGCATCCATGTCCCTCCGTTCGTTCCGCTTCTGGCCGATCCACTTGACGATGCGATCGATGATATGGAAAACGGCACTGAAGGGGAGGGAAAGCATCAGGGCGATGCCGAGGACAAACACGATGGCGGACAGCGTGGCGCCGATCGCGAGCATGGGATCGAATTCCAGTACGATCCCCAGTGCCCAGAGCGACAGACCGAACAGGCCGGCGACAGGTACACCCCAGGATGTCTTTCGCACCCAGGGAATCTGCCACCAGTCCCGGTGCAGCGTTTTCAGAAGGAGGATCTCGATCACGCTCAGCAGGAGAATGGAAATCATGCTGAAGATGACCGGGAAGAACACCCTCATCGGAACACCCCTCTCATGGATGGCGTAAAATGGATATTGGGCGGATCAGATGCCCCTCCGGCACACGATGAGCCCGAATGATATCCGACCCGTGAAATTCCCTCTTCCATCTTGCTTGCGATCTCCGTCTTTACTACCATTGTAATTGCCCTACAAGTCTCTTTATCAGCTAACGAGCAAAGCCATGAAACAATTCCTCACCACTTTCGCTCTCCTGTTTCTGACCCTGCTGCTGCTCCATGACGTCGCCCCGGCGCAGAAGACCTACGTGTACGCCGCACTGACCGACGAAGGCAATATCGCCGTTGTGGATCCCGAAAGCAGCAGACTGGTACAGCGCATCCAGGTAGGGCGTGATCCGCTGTACGTGGCGCTGAATGCGGATAAAAGCCGGCTCTACGTGAGCAATACCGGCGATATCACGGTTTCCATCGTCGACCTTGCGGAGAACCGCGAAGTGCAGGTACTTCGTCTGCCGGTCAATCGCCGGGGCATCAACGCCGGGGTTATGATCCGCAACTGGGAAGGGACACGAATGTTCGTCGCAGAGCGATCGGACGATCCCGCACGCGACCTCCGCGTGTACGTTATCGACACGCAGAAGGAAAACATCATCAATCAATTTGATGCGGGGACGAACATCAGCGCTCTCGCAGTTTCATCGGACGGGAGCAAACTCTACGTCGTCAACAAGGGTTCGGCCGTGCGCGTGTTCGACACGCAGAATTTTCAGCCGCTGGGAACCCTCCCGCTGGTCCCGGGCTTCGGCGATCGTGTCTTCGGCATTGCCTGCAGTCCGACACAGGATCTCGCATACGTCTCTTATGGCTCCGCGAACAAGATTCAGGCAATCAATACGGCGACGAACAAGGAAATCGGCGTCATCGACGTGCCGAAATATCAGACCGGCATTCAGAGACACATCTCCTTTTCTCCGGACGGGAAGTACGCCTTTGTGCTGAATAACAAGGACTCGTTCAAGGAGATCGACGGCGTGAACGTCATCGACGCATCAAAGAATGAAATCATCAAGCTGTTCAACTCGGGTCAGGTCCTTCTCGGCATCACCGTTACCGATGACGCGAAGACCTGCTATGTTGCATCCAGCGATCTCAAATGGTACAACATTCTCACCCTCGAACATATTCGATCGATCTCCCTGCGGACGACGATCGGCGGCATCGTTGTGGTCGAACGGTAAAATGGGACGGGACACGCATTTATGAAACGTTTCGTCTCCAACAAAAAGGAAACGCCGCGCATGTTCCAGAGCGATTTCGTGGAGTTTTTCTCCCGGGTGCACTGGACGGTCCCGCTGCTCATTTTCCTTCCCATCATCGCGGTGTTTTTCTATCTCGCCATCCAGTACTACCGTCTTTCTGCCACCCAGGTAGGTGGGTACTTTCTGCTGGGTGTGTTCGTGTGGACATTCACGGAATACAGTCTGCACCGTTTCGTCTTTCATTACCATGCAAGATCGGAATGGGGCCGGAAATTTTTCTGGACCTTCCATGGCGTGCATCATGACTACCCCAGCGATCCGCTGCGGCTCGTGATGGTTCCCTCCGTGAGTCTTCCGCTGGCCACGCTCTTCTATTTTCTTTTCGTCTGGATCATGGGATACGCTCTTTCGGCACCGTTCACCGCCGGGTTCCTCGTGGGATACCTGTTCTACGACATCACGCATTACGCCGTGCATCACTTCCCGATCAAGGGGCGCATATTCGGAACGCTGCGCGAGCTGCACATGCGCCACCATTTCCAGGATCCGGACAACGGCTTCGGCGTCAGCTCACCGTTGTGGGATGTGGTGTTCCGTACGGAGCTGAAACGGGAGAAAACGGGAAAGGGGTAAGGGATCGTCGAACCGGAAAATCTTCACTGCAGGGGCGCATGGCTGTGCGCCCCTGCAGTGATATCGGAGGGATGCCATGGCAAGCCGGCGGCGGAGCTGTTGCCTGTGGAGGGACGTGTGACTGTTCGGATGGAACGACGCATTTGCGAAATGATCATATGCTCATTATATTCATGGGGGGCGGACAAGCAGATGTTCATGGGGTTCTTTGTCGATACCCATGAAATCAACCTCACGCCGCAACGGACGAACAGCGTATCGTTTCCGCCATATCGAGTTTCCGCTCCGATTCTGCAGCTTCCGGCCGTGAGGGATCCCCGGCCAACGACCCGGGAAAACCGTGCTCTGGACCGACGTCCTCCAGGTGATCCGGCAGGATCATGAGGCAGCATGAAACATGCTTCGTGGTAGGGGAGTCAAAAATAATAGCGCATCGTTTCAGGAATCCCAGGCAAGCAAGGAAACATCATGACGATTTCAGCTCGGGTCAAGGAGATCCCCGTCTCCGCGATCCATGAAATGACACGGCTGTCGCAGCAGTACGAGGATGTCGCATTTCTCTCCTGGGCGAAACCGATGTCCGAAACACCGAAGCATATTTGCGAAGGTGCGATCCATGCGATCGAACAGGGCCTGACGAGTGGATACTCCCCCAGCCCGGGAATACCGGAGCTGCGCGCAGCAGTGGCGGAGAAACTCCGGCGTGACAATGCCGTTGATGCGCTTGCCACGCAGATTCTTGTCACCGTCGGTTCGATCGAAGGTCTTGCCGCCGCCGTGATGGCCTCCGTTGATCCCGGAGACGAGGTGCTGCTCCCCACGCCGACGTATTCCACGCACATTACGCAGGTAACGCTTGCGTCCGCCGTCCCTGTACTCGTTCCGCTGATCGAAGCACAAGGGTATGCGTTGGATATCGACGCGTTCGAACGGGCAATCACCCGCCGGACGAAGGCGATCATGATCTGCACACCGAACAATCCGACCGGCACGGTATTTCGTGAAAGCGACTTGCGGCGATTGGCGGCGCTGGCCGTGGAGCACGATCTGACAGTCATTGTCGACGAGGCGTATGAGTATTTCACGTTTGATCCGCACCGGCATTTCAGCCTTGCATCAATCCCGGAGATTGCGGACTCTGTCGTGACCTGTTATACATTCACGAAAACATATGTGATGACCGGGTGGCGCATCGGGTATCTGCATGCGTCGGAGGAACGCATCACGGAAATAAACAAAGCACACATACCGTTTGCGATCTGTGCTCCGGTCGTGTCGCAGCATGCGGCGCTCGCGGCGTTGCGCGGCAGCCAGGACTGTGTTGAGCACTATCGTCGCCGATATCAGAGTATGCGCGACCTCATGTGCGAGCGGCTTGACCGTCTCGATGCCGTGTTTTCCTACGTTACGCCCGGTGGATCGTATTTGATGTTTCCTCGGATTCTGACCGATACCGGTTCCGATTCCATGCGTTTCTGCAAGCAACTGCTGGCGGAATCGCGGGTGTCCGTCACGCCCGGGATCGCATTCGGTCCGACCGGAGAGGAGCATGTGCGCATGTCCTTCTGTGTCCCGGAATCAATGATCAACAAGGCTTTCGACAGAATGGAACGATACTTCGGGGTATGACCACGGGAATGGGGGCGGGGCCGTGTCATCTCCATCATTTCTCCCAACAACAATAGTAGCTGTAATGAAACACACAGATGCTCTCATCATCGGTGGCAGCGCCGCCGGTATGGTTGCCGCACTTACGGGCAAATCATATTATTCCGACAAGAAATTTACCCTCGTCAAGAAAGTCAGCGATGTGATGGTGCCGTGCGGTATCCCTTACATCTTCGGAACACTTGGCAGCAGCGACAAAAACCTTATGCCCGTTGACGCCGTGTTGGAGAAGAACGGGATCGAATCGCTTGTGGACGAAGCGGTTGATATCGATATACGCGCGAAAGTCGTGAGCTTGTCCAGCGGCGAGACAGTTCACTACGACCGGCTCGTCATCGCCACCGGCTCGAATCCGGTCAGACCCGGATGGCTCGAGGGAGGAACACTTGATAACGTATTCGTCATCCGGAAGGACAGAAACTATCTGGACGACATGAAAAAGAAGATCGAAGAACTGCGCAGGATTGTGGTCATCGGCGCCGGTTTTATCGGCGTGGAATTCTCGGACGAACTTGCGAAGGAAGGACATGAGGTCACGCTTGTCGAGAAACTGCAGCATGTCCTGTACAACTCATTCGACGAGGAGGTTTCCGAGATTATACACCGATTACTGACCGATCGCGGGATCGATATCGCGACAGGTGTCGGAGTCAGCCGCATCCTCGGAACGGAACGGGTCGAGGGGGTATTACTCGAAGATGGCCGGAAGCTGGTTGCGGACGCGGTCGTCCTGTCGATGGGATACCGGCCGAACAGCGAATTGGCAAAAAAGGCTGGTATCTATGTCGATGAGGACCAGTTCATCGCAGTGGATGAATATATGCGCACACATGAAGTAGATGTCTTTGCAGCCGGTGACTGTGCACAGAAGCGCGATTTCGTGACGAGGCGAAGGACTCCGGTCATGCTGGCGTCGACCGCATGTGCGGAGGCGCGGATCGCCGGAATGAATTTGTTCAACATTAACGTTGTGAAGACCTTCAGTGGAACGATCTCAATCTACTCGACCGCGCTCGGCGCACATGGATTCGGGACTGCGGGTCTGACCGAACGCCGAGCCAGGCAGGAAGGTATCGTGACGGTCTCTGCAGTATTCGAAGGTGTGAACAGACATCCCGGCAATCTTCCGGGCAGCGAGAAACAAATCGTGAAACTGATCGCCGCACAGAATTCCGGTGTCATCATCGGTGGAGAGGCCTATGGTGGTCCAGAGACCGGAGAACTCACGAATGTGATCGGACTCGCGATCCAGAACAGGATGTCGGTCAATTCCTTCTTGACCATGCAGATCGGGACGCACCCGTGCCTGACGGCCTCGCCTGCCGCCTATCCCCTTATCAAGGTGGCGGAATTGATCGCACTCAAACTGCTCAACCGGAATCACGTCTAGCGCGTCGACGGAGAAGCCGCAGCGAACACCAGTGATCCCTCCGGCGTTTACGCCTTGCATGAGGAGCACACGGCAGTGCTCTCTTGCAGGTTGTTCGACCGGTTCATTGTCGTGGGCATCGATCTGGAGCAGTTTTTCGACCGGGTCAACCACGACATGCTGATGGCACGGCCGACCCCCCGGATCACAGACAAATCGCTGCTCTGACTGATACGCCGCTTTCTCGAGGCGGGGATAATGTCGGAAGGTGTGTGTGCGGCGTGATGCGGGGATCCCGCAAGGAGGCCCGCTTTCTCCGCTTCTGGTTAACGTGTCTCCCGACGACCTCGACAAATTATCTCGTGTTCAGAGGGAACGAAACCGCCAGACGCGACATCACATGTCCTGTGGTGTGAGAGGGGGGAAGGGTGACCTTCCCCTCTGCACGATCAACCCGCATGAGCCTGTTGAAGGCCAAGGTTATTCCGGTTCAGGGACTCGCGAACACCCCCGCTTTTTCCGGATCCGCAACCTGCTCACTCTCGAAGCGTCCGCCGAAACGGTAACGGCGGGTATAATATCCGTCCGTGACATGGTTGAACGTGACACCGCGCGCGCTGGATGCGTGGGCGAAGACGCCGCGTCCGAGGTAGATTCCCACGTGACCGATGCGCTTGCTGCTCCGGTTGGTACCCGTGAAAAAGATCAGATCGCCGAACTGCAGGCTGTCGAGGTCGAAGATGGCGTTGAACTGCCGGGCCTGCATGCGCGAGGAGCCGCGGAAATCCTTGCCGAGCGCCTCGGTCATCACCTGCGAGGTGAAGCCCGAACAGTCAATGCCCCGCTGCGAGCGACCCCCGTAGCGGTAGCGTGTTCCCAGCCACTTGTCGATGGTCTGTATCAACTGCAGGCGCATGACGGGATTGACGAACGGCGACCGGGGATCGAATTTGGCAGTGATGGGCAGGACGGAAGAACCGCTGAGAAAAATTTCCTCCAGACGGACTATCTCCGCTTCGAGAACATCTGCATATTTCGGCAGGTATTCACGGAGCACAGAAAGCGCGCGTCCTTTGCGGTCGGTTTTTTTCTTTTCCGTCTTGCCGGTGAATGAGGAGTGGGGGATTGTGAACATGGAGGGAGACGGGGATCCCGACAGAGTGGCCGGGGTGGACAGGAAGGCCATTGCCAGGGAGAAAAGTATCAGCAGTTTCAAGCGTCGTCGTTTACTCATTCTTCTCCGGAATACTGTTGGCAATACAGTCCCCGAACATTCGGGGGATTCATTAATGTACGTTCTTTTGCCGATGCAGATCAATACCGCGGCCTATACCCCGGATTGCGCCGGAAGGCGCTCCGGAGTAAGGTTCTGTTGCGTATTCGCTCGTCAAAGGCCGGAAAATCGAGGTGAAAAACTGTGATGCGGCGAATTCCGGCCTGAACATATGGGATGAAACGGTGCCCACAAAGGATTCAGGTGTTTTGATTCTCTCCGGCTGCTGCTCATATTTGTGCGATATCACTCCCCTGAGGCCGCGCATGGAACAGAAAGAATTGCGAATTATCACCGTATTTCTCGGCATACTCGTTGTCATCACACTGGGCGTCGTCCTGCATGAATTGCAGTCGGTGATGCTGCCGTTTGTCATTGCGGTTTTCCTCTCCTACATCTTCAAGCCGGTGGTGCTCTATCTGCGCGGGAAGCATTTCCCCGGTGTGGTCGCACTGCTCGTTGTTTTTATATTCATCCTTGCACTGTTTTTCGGTCTGGGAACGATCATCTATTCGAGTTTCGAGTCGTTCATCCGTGAATTTCCGAAATACCAGAATCGACTCTCCCTTCTTCTCAGGGAAACGACGCTCGTCATCGATGAGCTCGCCGCACGCTATGATATCAAGCCAGAGAATTTCAATCTGTCGGATCTTGTGGATGTCTCAGCCATAACCTCCATCGTGACCTCCGGCGCCGGTTCGTTTTTTACCTTGCTGGGAAACCTGGTCATCGTCATCCTCCTCATGTTCTTCATACTCGCCGGGAGTGGGGATTTTCTTGCGAAAATGCGCAGTGCGATGACCCGCAAGCATTCCCAGAGATTTGTGTCCATGTTCGAAACGGTCGACAAGCGCATCCGTCAGTATCTGATCACGAAGACCCTTATCAGTCTCGTCACCGGTGCGCTCACGACCGTGATTCTGTTGATCCTCGGGGTCGACTTCGCCCTCCTGTGGGGATTTCTGACCTTCCTGCTGAATTTCATTCCGAATATCGGATCCATCACGGCGGTCATTTTCCCCGTCATCATCTCCTTCCTGCAATTCGACGGGATCACCACAGCGCTGCTCGTGATCATTCTCCTGGGTGTTACTCAGTTTGTCATGGGGAATGTCGTGGAACCGAAACTGATGGAATTCAGTCTGAACCTGAGTCCTCTCCTCATTCTCGCCGCCCTTTTTTTCTGGGGGTGGCTGTGGGGTATATGGGGCATGATTCTCGCCGTGCCGATGATGTCGACGCTGAAAATCATCTTCGAGAATGTGGAATCCCTGGAGCCGCTCGCGGTGTTTATGAGCGGGGTGTCGGGGAAGAGGGGAGGTGGTGAAGAAGGGAAAGGGTGAAGAGAGAAGGGGGTGAAGAGTCGGAGGCCGGAGACCCGCCATAGCGTCGCGAAGCGAGGCGGGGGGAAGAGGCACAACGGGCCGTGCACGAAATACCTGATTGGAGCGAGATGCTTTATGGAAAGGCCGAGCCCCCGCTCCAAGCGGAGGCCCGGGCCTCATGCGTTCGGGATGTCGAGTCGGTCGTTACGAGATCTTGATCTGACGCGGCTTCACTTCCTCGGCCTTGGGCACGGTGACGGTGAGAACACCGTCTTCGTACTTCGCTCCGATCTTGTCGGAATTCACCTGCGTCGGGAAGTTGAAGGAACGGAAGAACTTGCCCGTCAGCCGCTCGACCCGGTGGCAGGTCGCATCCTTCTTCTCCTCGACAGACTGCCGCTCACCGCTGATCTTCAGCGTGTTGTCCGCGAAGTTCATGCGGATGTCGTCCTTCTTTACACCGGGGATGTCGAAGGAGAGTTCATATTTCTCTTCATCTTCGGTGATGTCCACCATCGGGCTCCAGACGGCGGACTCGTAATCTTCGTTACCAGCGCGCTTGGCATTGAAGCCGCTAAAGACGCGGTCGAATTCACGTTGCAGACTCATCAGGTCGTTCATCGGGTTCCAGCGTGCGAGTGTCATAGTGTCATACCTCCTTTTGGAAATGGTTTGATTTGTATTTTAGCTCCGTCGCCCAATATTATGCATATGCTGTGCCAAGTTGATTGTCACGACAATATGGCGCGTTACGATGACAAAATGGCATGATGGCAAAATGACAGGATGACAAAATGACAAACGTCTGCCATCATGGCGTCTCGCCATGACAATATGACCGGATCGCTCTTGACTGGTCTCGCTGGTACGGGATTTGCAGAAAAAATAGATGTATACGGGAAAAAAGATGTATGCGGAAAAAATTTTGTTATGTTTCTGCATACATGGAGACAGAAAACATGAAGCAGAAAAATTACTACGAAATACTCGGTGTTTCCGAAAATGCATCGGAGAGCGAGATCAAGCAGGCCTACCGGAAACTGGCAAAGGAATATCATCCCGATCGGCATCCGGGAGACGCGACGGCCGAGGCGAAATTCAAGGAGCTCGGCGAGGCCTACGATGTGCTGAAGGATGCCGACAAGAGGAAGAAGTACGACGAGCTGCGTCGCTACGGTTTGGGACAGGCGCAGGGATCCATGTCGTATGAAGAATTCATGAACCGCTTCGGCGGCCAGCACCAGAGTGGAGCCGAAGAGTTCACATGGGGCTTTGGCGGCGATAGCCTCGATGACATTTTCTCCACGCTGTTCGGCGGTGGCACCCGCGGATCCCGCCGGAAACGCCGGACGACCTCCTATCCCGGTGGTGGCTTTCATTTCAGCTTCAGTGGTACGGAGCCCCTGCACGAAACACCGCCCCGAAGCGGCGGACAGGCATCCCCCCCGAATGAGCCGCAGACAACCGCCGATCCCTTCTTCAAACGCAAGGGAGCGGACGCCTACGTGGACATCCCCATCAACCTCGCGCAGGCACTGCTCGGATCCACAGTCCGGGTGCGCACGCCCGGAGGAAAAAAGGCGAACGTAAAAATACGTCCCGGAACACAACCCGAAGCCGTTCTTCGTCTGCGGGGAATGGGCTTCGAAGACCGAGGGCGCACGGGCGACCTGTACATCCGTACCCATCTGAAGCTGCCGGAGGAACTCACCGAAGCGCAGCGTAAGAAGTTCGCCACACTGTTCAAGGACATGGGAATGAAATACTGACGAAAAGAAGGTGAAGGAAATGAGACTGGATCAATTCACGGTAAAGGCGCAGGAAGCCATCACGTCCGCGCAGGGCATTGCCTCCCGGCACGCCCATCAACAGCTCGAGTCTGAGCATCTGCTGCTCGCGCTGCTCGAGGATGGCGAGGGCGTTCCTGCATCCATCATAAAGAAAATCACGGGTTCGCTCGATGGTATACGCACAGAGACGCAGCGCGCCGTCGAGAACAAGCCCAAGGTATACGGCGGGGAGACCGGACAGGTGTATCTCTCCGACTCCCTGCAGAAACTCTTCCGCAAGGCGGAGGACGACATGCGCACGTTCCGGGATGAATACATCAGCACAGAGCATCTGCTGCTGGCGCTGTCGGCAGAGAAGGAGTCTGAGGCCGGCGGCATTCTCACCGCGCACGGCATTACGCACAAGGCCATCCTCGAAGCGCTGAAAGGCATCCGTGGATCGCAGCGCGTGACCGACCAGACCCCGGAGGAAAAGTACCAGGCATTGAAACGCTTCGGTCGCGACCTGACCGAGTTCGCGCGCCGGGGACGCCTGGACCCGGTCATCGGACGCGACGAGGAAATCCGCCGCTCCATCCAGGTGCTCTCGCGACGCACGAAAAACAATCCCGTGCTCGTCGGTGATCCGGGCGTGGGCAAGACCGCTCTGGTGGAAGGCATCGCCCAGCGCATCGCCTCGGGCGACGTGCCCGAAGGACTCAAGGACAAAACCGTCTTCCAGCTCGACATGGGCTCGCTGATCGCGGGCGCGAAATTCCGCGGCGAATTCGAGGAACGGCTCAAGGCCGTGCTGAAGGAAGTCACAGAGTCCGAGGGACGCATCATTCTCTTCATCGACGAGTTGCATACCGTCGTCGGTGCGGGCGCCGCCGAGGGCGCGGTGGATGCGGGCAACATGCTCAAGCCCCTGCTGGCGCGAGGAGAACTGCGCATGATCGGCGCGACGACGCTCGACGAGTATCGCAAGTATGTCGAAAAGGACAAGGCGTTCGAGCGCCGCTTCCAGCCCGTGCTGGTGGGCGAGCCGTCGGTGGAGGACACGGTGTCAATCCTCCGCGGACTCAAGGAGAAGTACGAGCTGCATCACGGCGTGCGCATCACCGACGGCGCCATCGTGGCCGCGGCGACACTGTCTCATCGCTACATCGCCGACCGCTTCTTGCCCGACAAGGCCATCGACCTCATCGATGAATCCGCCGCGCGGCTTCGCACCGAAATCGATTCCATGCCCGAGGAGATGGATGAAATCGACCGCCGCATCAAGCAACTGGAAATCGAGTCCGTTGCCCTGAAAAAGGAAAAGGACGACGCCTCGCAGGAGCGTCGCGAAAAAATCACGCAGGAGCTCGCCGATCTCAAGGAGCGGTACACGTCGCTGCATGCCCACTGGCGCAACGAGAAGGAACTCATCCAGGAGATCCGCGGACTGAAGGAGGCGGTGGAAGCCGCGCGCTTCGAAACGGAGAAGGCCGAGCGTGAAGGCGACTACAACCGCGCCGCGGAATTGAAATACGGAAAGCTGCCGGAGCTGGAACGCAAACAGACCGAGCTGAACGACCGTCTCGCGAATGTTCAGAAGGAAGGATCGCTGCTCAAACAGGAAGTCACCGAAGAGGATATCGCCGACGTGGTGTCACGGTGGACAGGCATTCCCGTCGCACGGATGCTGGAGAGCGAGCGGGAGAAAATCCTGCACATGCCCGAGCGGCTCAAGCTGCGCGTCGTGGGACAGGACGAAGCCGTCGAAGCCGTCTCCGAAGCCGTGCTGCGCTCCCGCGCCGGTATGAGCGACGAACGGCGTCCGATCGGATCGTTCGTCTTTCTCGGTCCGACCGGCGTCGGGAAGACCGAGCTGGCGCGCGCCTTGGCGGAATTCCTCTTCGACGACGAAAACGCCATCGTGCGCATCGACATGTCGGAGTACATGGAGCAGTTCAACGTCAGCCGCCTCGTGGGCGCGCCTCCCGGCTACGTGGGATACGACGAAGGAGGACAGCTCACCGAGGCCGTGCGGCGTCGTCCCTACAGCGTCGTGCTGCTCGACGAAATCGAGAAAGCGCATCCGGAGGTATTCAATATTCTCCTGCAGTTACTGGACGAGGGACACCTCACCGACAGCAAGGGACACGTGGTGAACTTCAAGAACACCATCGTCATCATGACCTCCAACCTGGGGGCGGACATCATCATGGACCGCTTCCGGAACACTTCGGAGGAGAACATGGATTCCGCTTACGAAAGCACAAGGCGCGACATCCTGCAGCTGCTGCAGCGCACGCTGCGTCCGGAATTCCTCAACCGCATCGACGAGGTGCTGATGTTCCATCCCCTCTCGAAGGGACATCTGCACCGGATCGTGGAAGTACAGTTCGAGCGCTTGGTGCGCGCGAATCTCAAGTCCCAGGGCATGGATGCGGAAATCACGCCGGCGGCGAAGGACTGGCTGGCGGACAAGGGCTACGATCCGGTATTCGGAGCACGTCCTCTCAAACGTCTCATGTTCAAGGAAATCGTCAACCGCATGTCCGCCGGTATCGTGCGCGGGGAGTTCGAGAAGGGAATGACTATTACCGTGGATGCCGGAGCGGAGGGATTGGAGTTCCGCGTGCATTGAATCTTTCTGTATCGCGCAATACCTTGTCAGTTCCACAAACACAGAGG
>JAFGKR010000275.1 GCA_016928515.1 Bacteroidota bacterium
GCGCCGTCGACGGGTGCGGGACCGTAATGCACCGTCGCTCCCTGGCGGACGAAGCGAACGCGGACACCGGCAATCAGACCGAGCATCACGAGCGTATAACGGGCGGGCAGCAGAAACGCTTCTTCACAGGAAAGCGAAATGCGAACGTCCTGCTGCATCCTCGGCTCCTATAGTATGGGAATACGACCTCAGGATTCTCCCCAGGCAAGCACCTCGACACGCACCTGGACGAGTCCGTCATGAATCATGTCCAACTCTTCCGCTGCTGCGCGACTGAGGTCAATAATACGGGAGCGAATATGCGGCCCGCGGTCATTGACACGAACGATGACCGAATTCCCGTTCTCCATCGATGTTACCCGCACATAGGTCCCGAACGGATAATCGCGGTGTGCGGCGGTCAGCTCGCGCTTGTCGTAGCGTTCGCCATTGGCGGTCAGGCGCCCATGAAACTTGTTGTGGTAGTAGGATGCCACACCTTCATTCGCCTCGATGGCCTCGACCTGCGGGTAGTTGCGGATGTCATGCCAGTCCGCCGCGCTGTCACGCGTGGAAGAACAGGCGGAGAGGAGAACCACCGCAAGGAGAACCGGCAGGATATATCTGCATCTCGAAAATATCATTCATGGCACGCTCGCTGTGAAACATTCCGTCAGGTCCGTCCGCCGGGATCTGCCGTGGGGCGTTCCGGCGGCATGCCTGTTACAGGTACTGCGTCAGGCCCTTCTTCCGAAGGAAATCGACGACTTCCTTCACATCCTGTGACTGTCCTTTTCGGCAGACGAGGACAGCGTCGTTCGTGTCGATGATAATCAGATCCTCCACCCCGATCGCGGCGATCATGCGCCCGTTCGCGGAGGAGACATGGCAGTTGCGGGAATCCTTGAGATAGACATTCGGGTCTGTGGCGTTTCCCTGCTCGTCCCTGGGAAAAATGCGTGCGACCTCGTCCCAACTTCCGAGATCGTTCCAACCGAAATCCGCCGGGAGCACGAAGCGATGATCGGCCTTTTCCATCACGCCGTAATCGACGGAAATGGGCCGCATTTCTCCGTAAGCGCTTTCAAGGGCCTGCGAAAATCCGTCGGTATCGATATGTGGTTCGATTCGGGTCAGTTCGTCCGCAAGTTCAGGAAGATGGTCGGTGATTCCGTTGAGAATGGTGGATACGCGCCAGATGAACATGCCGCTGTTCCATACGAAATCGCCACTCTCCAGAAACCGCTCCGCGGTTTCGAGATTCGGCTTTTCCGCAAAGGTGACGACCTCGTAGGCGTGCTGCGCAGCGTACGGGCGGTTTTGTTCAGTCTTGTTGAACTGGATGTAGCCGTAGCCGGTTTCGGGTCGTGATGGGGTGATCCCGACAGTCACAAAACCGCGGGATTCCACGGCGACGGTGATGGCGTTATTCAGGGTTTCCTGAAAAGCGACGATGTCATGCACAAGATGATCCGCGGGAAGGACAACCATGACCGTTTCACCTACCCGTTTCCTGAGAATTTCCGCCCCGAGGCCGATGGCGGGAGCAGTATTCCTTCCGAACGGTTCAACGATGATATTCTCCGGCGGGATTTCCGGCAGCTGCCGCTGGACCTCGCCTGCCTGCTGGCTGCTGGTCACGATGAGGATACGATCATGCGGAATGATTGGATCCAGCCGCGAGACTGTGTTCTGTATCATCGTACCGTGCCCGATGATCTCGAGCAATTGCTTCGGGGTGTGTTCGCGGCTCCGCGGCCAGAACCGTGCGCCGACACCACCGGCGATGATCAGGGCGTAAGGATCCATGTAATCAGCCTCGCTCCACTGCTTTCATCCGGTTGATCGCACGCATCAGCGCGAAACGGGCCCGATCGTGGTCGATCTCCTCGTCACGTTCGCGGAGTCGCTGCTCTGCGCGTTCCCGGGCGCGCCGGGCTCGTTCGATGTCGATGCGGTCCGAGCGTTCCGCCGTATCGGCGAGCACTCGCATTTCGTTCTGATACACCTGGGCAACACCACCGCTGATGGCATAGAGCAACGTCTCTCCCGCTTCGTCGATCACTTTCAGGATGCCGACACCAAGAGACGAAAGAAACGGTGCATGATTGTGAAGGATCTGGAAACGACCCTCGACACCGGGGCAGGTAACGGACTGTACCGCGGCATTGAACTCAACGCGCTCCGGGGTCACGATTTCCAGGCTGAAAAGATTCGCCATGATATCTCCGGTCAGGCTTCCTGCAACTTCTTCGCGCGATCGAACGCTTCCTCGATCGTCCCCACATACATGAAGGCATTCTCGGGGAGCTCGTCGCATTCTCCCTTGAGAATCATCTCGAAGCCCTCAATGGTGTCATCAATCTTCACGTACTTGCCCTTGTAACCCGTGAACTGCTCGGCCACGAAGAACGGCTGGGAGAGGAAGCGCTGAATCCTCCGCGCACGATGGACGGTCAGCTTGTCCTCGTCCGACAGCTCATCGATACCGAGAATATTGATAAGATCCTGCAGATCCTTGTAAGTCTGCAATACTTTCTTGACGTTCTGTGCGACCGTATAGTGCCGCTCTCCGATCACGTTCGAATCCAGGATGCGCGAAGTGGAGTCGAGCGGATCGACCGCGGGATAGATCCCCAGCTCCGAAATCTGACGGCTGAGCACGGTGGTGGCGTCAAGATGGGCGAACGTCGTCGCTGGCGCCGGGTCCGTCAGGTCGTCTGCGGGCACGTAAACGGCCTGCACCGAGGTGATGGAACCCTTTTTCGTGGAGGTGATGCGCTCCTGCAGTTCTCCCATTTCCGTCGAGAGTGTCGGTTGATACCCCACCGCTGACGGCATGCGCCCGAGCAAGGCGGATACTTCCGAACCGGCCTGGGTAAAACGGAAAATATTGTCGATGAACAGAAGCACGTCTTTCCCTTCGACATCGCGGAAATACTCGGCCATGGTCAGTGCAGTGAGGGCGACACGCTGACGCGCGCCGGGGGGCTCATTCATCTGCCCAAATACCAGCACGGTTTTATCGATCACTCCCGATTCAGTCATCTCGAGGTACAGATCGTTGCCCTCCCGTGTGCGCTCCCCTACGCCACCGAAGACGGAATAGCCTCCGTGATGCATCGCGATGTTGTTGATCAGTTCCTGTATGATGACGGTCTTCCCGACACCTGCTCCCCCGAACAAACCGGTCTTGCCGCCCTTGGTGTAGGGCTCAAGCAGGTCGATCACTTTGATACCGGTTTCGAACATTTCCTTCTGTGTGGAAAGCGCGTCGAACTCAGGTGGATGGCGATGGATCGGGAAATGCGTCTCCGCCACGACCTCGCCTTTATTATCAATGGGTTCGCCGGTGACGTTGAGCAGACGACCCAGCGTGGAGGGACCCACGGGCACCGTAATCTGGGCACCGGTGTCGAGCGCCTCCATGCCGCGTACGAGTCCGTCGGTGGAATCCATGGCGACACAGCGTACGCGATCTTCGCCGAGATGCTGCTGCACTTCGACGATCAGCGTGTCTTCGTTGCCTTCCACATCTTTCCGTGAAATCGTGACGGCGTTGTAGATGGCCGGCAGTGTGCTTCCGGAAAAATCCACGTCCACCACCGGTCCGATGACCTGTACGATAGTGCCCTTGTTCATGCTGTCTGTCTGTTCCTGATGGATGATATAAATCTGAAGTAGATAGAAAAGATAGCAGGATGCGCAGAAATATCCAAGATATTCCCATGGAAGCATCCCCTGCTCCGGTTGTACAACACCGGAACACGCCACGGGGTTCACAGATCGGGTATCAGCAGTGTCGCGGACCGGGGAGGAAGGACGAAGGAAACCTGATCCCTTCGTGTGTAGAAGGATATTCCGTGAATGGGATCGGTCA
>JAFGKR010000051.1 GCA_016928515.1 Bacteroidota bacterium
ATCATCGGCGTCGTGCTCGCCGGTTTCGTGATGTTCGGTGTGCTCGTGTTTCTCAACGACGGCGACATCGCCAACGGTGTTCGCGAAGGCTATACCGGCGGCTTCGGCAGCCGCGAATTGCCCGCGCCACAGGCAAGCCTCATGGCCATTCTCTCGCGCGGTATCGTTGAGCAGCACATGGCCTGGCCGCTGATTATCGTCGGCATGCTCATGGGCTTCGCGTTTATCCTCATGCAGGTCAAAAGCCCCATGCTCGTCAGCGTCGGCATGTACCTGCCGCTCGAAACCACCTTCGCCATCTTCATCGGTGGATTGCTGAAGGGCCTCGTTGACATGGCAAAGAAGAAGCGGAATTTCAATGCCGCACAGGGCGCGCGCGTCGAGAACGTCGGTGTTCTCCTCGCTTCGGGACTCATCGCCGGAGAGGCCCTGGTGGGACTGGTGTTCGCCGGTTTCGCCGCCTTCGAGATGTTCCCGGGCGCCGTCTTCGACAATCCGTCGTTCATCGTCAGCCTCGTGGTCATGGGCATCATCGGATACGTGCTCGTGCGCATCCCGGTGGGCAATGCCGGAAGGCCTGATGAACCTGCTCCGCCTGCAGCCATGTAAGACACATGTCGCTGCAGTGGTGGATACATTTCCATCCTGATCAGACAGAGATCTCCTCCGGTACGCCGGGGGAGATCTCTTCATTTTTCACCACCGGATCACTACATTGATCCATGCAACATGCAGCCGATGTCTGTACCCACCCTGCGTGCCTGCAGTTGAATCATTCTCGTTCTTTCTTTGTGCAGCATGTTCCGAAAACAACAGCCCCGGATCAATCTTCTCGAACTCATCCCGCACCATCGCTGCGAATTCACTGTGGATGCGGAGCGGATCGTTACAGTGAAACTTCCGCGTTTCCGGAAGGAATGGATGATACAGTTTCTCGTCCCTCGATGGAAAAGTCCGTTCATTCAGACGAAGCTCGACCGCGTCGGCTCCTTCGTGTGGCTGCAGTGCGACGGTGCCCGGTCCGTGCATGACATCGCCGAGCGCATGCGAGAGGAGTTCGGCGAGGATATCGAACCCGTGTACGACCGGCTGAAGCTGTTTCTCCACCAGCTGGGGAAGAGGGACTACCTCTCCCTGGTCCACCCGGACGGCACCCCCTTCAATCCGTAATACTTCCACAGTGGTTGGATGTCGCGGCAAGGGCCTGTGTGCGGCAGGAATGGAGATAGCAAAAAAAGAGACGCCCCGTGCGCAGCAGCGGACGGGGCGTATCCATAAGGGGGAAGGGAAGTATCAGTTGACGCCGGTTTTTGTCGTGATTGTCTCCAGGCCGTGTCCGTTCGGTCCGAGTTCATGCCGTCGCAGGAGGAAGGCGAACAGGAAACCGACAAAGCCGAGGACGGAGAAGATCCACATTCCGAGCGCATAGCCGTCGGGATTCGTGGCGCTTGCACCGGAGACGTCGTTCGCCCAGCCGATGAGGAAATTGAATCCCGCGAGGCCGATGTTCTGAATCATCGTCATCATCCCGTAGGCCGTACCGAGGCGGGAACTGTGCACGAGGTAGGAAACCGATGGCCACATCACGGCCGGGATGAGTGAGAAGGCGATGCCCATCATGGCCATGGGGATATACAACGTCAGGTCCAGGTACGCCATCATCAGGTAGACGGGAATCAGCAGCAGGGATCCAAACATCATCAGCAGTGCACGTTTGCCGATTTTGTCGGCAAGGAGGCCGAACAGCGGTGTCGCGACCATGGCGAACAAGGTCAGCATGCTGGAGAGGAAACCGCCGGTTTCACGCGTGACGTCATGCGCATGCTGGAAGAACTTCACGGCGAAGGTCTGGAAAGGGAAGATGGCGGAATAGAATGTGATGCACAACGCCACCACGTACCAGTAGGAGGTTCCGAACCTGAAGATATCCCGGAATGCGACCTTGTCGGTTTCTCCTGCACTGCCGAGGTGATAATGCTTGTTGGCGTAGCTGTCCTGGGCGAAATAGATCAACGCCGTCGCCACGCTGATGACTCCCGCTCCCACCGAAAGCAGCAATGGGTATTGCCAGTCTCCGTACAGCGATTTCGCCCATGACGGAGAATTCAGCGCCGCGAAGGATCCCAGCCGAGCGATCGTGAGATTCAGGCCGAACGCAAAGCTCAGTTCCTTTCCCCGGAACCAGCGCGCGAGCGCCGTCGTCACGGCGACGATGAGGGATTCCGCACCAAGCCCGAATATCAACCGTCCGCTTGCCATCACCGCGAGCTCGGGAGAGGAGGCCGTGACGCCCGCACCGACCAGACAGAGCAATGCGAAAAGCAGGATGGATTTTTTTGTTCCGATGCGGTCGATGATGATGCCGCCGATGAGCACCATGATGATGTTCGGGACGCTGTATATCGCGTTCAGCAGGCCGATATTCGAATCGGAAAAATTCAGTTGCGATGCAAGGACATCGGCCAACGGACTGATGCTGTCGTAGATATAGTAGTTGCCGAACATCGCGAAACTGATGACGACCAGAACGAGCCACCGGTACGCGGGGGGCGGTTCGGGACGGAGGTCATCTTGTGATTTGAGGATCACATCGGTCATGAGGAAATGTCTCCTGCCTTGAATGGGAAGAGCGGATGACTACGGGGCCGTGTGGACGATCACGGACATGGAAGGAAAATACCGAAATTCGCGGGGAGTCAAAATCAGGATTGCGGGCTGCGGCGCAGCACCAGCATGGTGATATCGTCGGACTGCGCGGTGCCGGCGGTGAACGAAACAATTTCCGCACGGATGCGCTGCAGGGTTTCCTCCGCCGTCAGCGTGCGGCATTGCTCGACGAGATCAGCGAGCCGCTCGTCGCTGAATTCCTCCATGTCGTGCGACATTGCTTCGTTCACCCCGTCGGTGTAGGTGACGATCATGTCACCGGGACCGAGCGCTATCCGTTCCGATACGTATGGCGGAGGATGCTCCATGATCCCGAGTATGAGGCCGCCTGCGTCGAGCATCCGTGTTCGCGTGCCATCGTGCAGAAGATAAGGATGGTTGTGCCCGGCGTTCACGTATTCGAAGCTGTGCGCGCGCGTATCCAGAATACCCCAGAAGAAGGTGATGAACTTGTCTGCGCTGGTGTTGCTGTAAATCAGGGCGTTGATGCGTTCCGTGGCTTCCGGCAGCGGAAGACGGAGCGGGGAAATCGTACGCAGAGCGGCCTGCACATTCGCCATCAGCAGGGAAGCCGGGATGCCCTTTCCCGACACATCGCCGATGGCAAGGACGTACTCGTGCTCGGAGAGACGCATCACGTCGTAATAATCACCGCCGATCTGTTGCGAGGATTCGTTCACGGCCGCGATTTCGTACCCGGGCACTGCCGGGATGCAACTCGGAAGCAGTCCTTTCTGGATGCTTTTTGCGACACTGAGTTCCTTCTCGATGCGTTGTTTCTCGATCGTCTCCTTGACCAGCCTGGCGTTCTCGAGGGCTGAACTCGCGATGTTTGCCAGTGCGTGCAGGTACTCGAGTTCCAGCGTGTCGAAACGACCGCCGCCGACGCGTTCACCGAGACACAGAATGCCCCGCGGCTGATGCTGCGACAACATGGGCAGCACGGTGTGTATGCCGGCAGCGTGCAGGGCGTTTTCGACCGCGTTCTCCGGGGGACGCCTTTCGGAAAACAGAATGGTTTCCCGCAGTTCCATCAGCTCCTGCAGCGCATCGGTATCGATGTCGAAATCCGGGAGTTTCATCAGCACCGGTCGCAGCCGTTCTCCGTCCCAGGTGAAGACAGCAAAGCGCATCACGCGCAATTGTCCCATGAGCGCATAGCTCAGGATCCGGAGAATCGTATCAGGCTCGAAGGTCGTATTCATCTCACGGCTGGTTTCGAACAGGGTGTTCATCTCCTGCACCTTGGTATCGAGGCGACGGTTGAGAATACGCAATTCCTCGATCGTCAAGGCCCCTTTCACGGCGGTCGCGGCGACTGCGGCGACTGATTCGAGAAAAGTCATGTCGGCGGATGTGAATTTCTGCCCTGTGATCTTTTTCCCCAGACCGACGACACCGACCATGCGCTCATTGAGCCGCATGGGAATCACGAGTTCGAGTTCACACCCGGCGGCACAATCGGCAAACTCCCGGATGGCGGGATGAGCGGCCGTGCGGAGATCGCTGACACGCTGTACATGTTCCCACCCTTCCGGGAGGTCGTACTCCAGGTCGAAGTCGTCGCTGCGGAGTCCCTTGATCGAGCGGATGCGATAATGCGACGCTCCGGTCTGCACGAGAACGATGCCCCGTGTGACGAGCAGCTTACCCATGCAGGAGAGCAGCACATTGCCGAGAATGAACTCGAGGTCCGTGGAGGCATTCAGTATCGTGCTCAGTTCGAGAAGGGCCGCGCTATCGGAAATGATATCCAGCGCGTTGTCGGTGTTCTCCGTATTCATCCGAAATCCGTGCCTATGCGATGACGGGAAAAAAAGTCATGAGTGGATGTGAACCGAAATATACAAAAAAATGCCCCTCCGGAGGGCAGTTTCACCGAGGGGAATACATGGAACTGTCACGAAGGCAGGTATTTCACCAGGCGGATGGAATTCTGCTGTCCGCTCATGTGTCCGTACTCGACTTCGTCCATGAGCTTCTTCATGAGGACAATCCCGAGTCCGCCGTGCCGCAGCTTCTTGAAGTATTCCTTCATATCGGGAGCCGTGTACTTGCTGCTGTCAAAGGAGATCCCGCTGTCGTAAATATCCACGACGAACTTCGTCGGGGAGGAGTCGCCCTTCTGTGAGCTGATGCGGATTTCGATGATGCCGTCGGGATTGAATTTGTAGGCGTGCTTGATGATGTTGGTGCAGGCTTCGTCTATGGCCAGTTCGATCTTTCCCACCTCGTTTTCACTGAAACCGAAACGCCGGGCTGCGTCGGAGACGAAGGTCCGCATATCCGAAAGCAGTTCGGTTCGGCTCTGGATGCGGAGCGATTCGATCGTATGTGTGTTGCCGGTGGTCAAGGGTGTTACGCTTCTGTTCTCGGTTCCCTGTCTATGTCGTACTACGAAAGCTTTTCTGTTTTGTTCAGAAATTTTTTCACGGCTTCCTCTTCTTCCGGGAAGATCTCGTACAACATCGGGAATCCGAGCAGATCGAACACGTTATAGACACGGTGGGACATGTTGGTGAGTTTGATGTCCCCATCGTTGCGACGGACGTCCTCGATGAACTGCATCAGGACGCCGAGTCCGGCGCTGCTGATATATGAAAGATCCGAGAAGTTCACGACGATATTGTAGCGCTGCTCATCGAGCTCTTTCTGAAACGCCTTCTCCAGTTCCGGAGCAGTGTGTGCGTCCAGATACCCTCGCAGGTCGAGGACGGAAACAGTATCACGCTGTCGGATACCTACCGAGAATTCACTCATGCCTTGCTCCTCTTTCCAGAACAGATTGCTATAGCCAAAATCATTTTTTCGGGGGTTTACGTGTTACCGTGCCAGCGGAGAACAAGCACAGTGATATCGTCATCGGCCTCTTCCTTTCCGCTGTGCCTGCGGACTTCGTCCAGTATTCCATCAAGAATCTGCGCTGCGGTCCGATCCTGCAGTCTCTGCACGCAGGCGGTCAACCTGCCGTAGTCGTATTCTTCATCATCCGCATTCCGCGATTCCGTGACTCCGTCTGAAAACATGACGATGATATCGTCACGCGTCAACTGAATCCGCTCTTCCTCCAGCGTGACGGCGAAGCGTTCCGTGGCGTCAAGCCCGAGCGCCATGCCGTCAGGGCGGAGATACTTCGCATTGTCGCCGCGGACATGCAGCAACGGACAATGCCCGGCTCGGGCGAACGACAGCTCTCCGCTTTCGGTCTGCAATTCCGCATACAGGAGACTGATGAAGGATTTGCTCTCCATACTGTTGCACAGAGGAGCATTCATCCGGATCAGGATATCGCGCGTGGAGGAGCCGTCGCTGCGCAAAGACTGAAATATACCTTTTACCTGTGCCATGTACAAGGCGGCGGATACGCCCTTCCCGGAGACATCCCCGACGACGAAACCGAGACGGCCGCCCTCGAGCGTGAGAACATCATAATAGTCTCCTCCGACCTCATACGCGGGAATCGAGCGCGCTGCGATCTCGAATTGCGGCGAGCGGGGGAGTTCCTGCGGGAGCAGGCTCTGCTGCATCTGTTGCGCGACGAGGAGTTCCTGCTCCATGCGCTCCTTTTCGATGGATTCTCGAATGAGCGCGCTGTTCTCGAGGGCGACGGAAACCATGTCCGCGAATGCGAACAGCACATTCACCACGTCCTTGTCAAACTCGAAGGCCTTGCGCTTGCTCACACAGAGCAGGCCGATGATCTCGCCATGACTGATCAGCGGTGCGATCACGAGCGTACCGATGTTCCGCAGTTCGCGACCGGAAGCCGCTATTCGCCGGTCGCTCTGGAAATCCTGTATGAGCAGCGGACTGGCGGTATCGAACACCAGGTGCTGCAACGGCATCCCTTCCGGCGTGCGCAACCGATCGATGGCCTCAGGGTCGATGTTCCGGAAGGCGTATGGTCGTGTGTGCGGCGTGCCGGTTTCCGCTGTCTGCTTTCTTGCCCCGTGCCGGGATTTCCCGTTTCGTTCGGTCAATTCCAGCCAGGCGGCGTCTCCCTCGCTCACCTCCAGGGCGAGATGCGTCGTCGTGGCCACCAGTTCGTCGAAATCAAACACCTGGGTAATCAGGCGGCTCATGTTCTGCAGGGAGGAGATCTCGACTTTTTTCCTGTCAAACTCCTTCGCCGTGGGAAGGTGGAGCAGCGTGCTCGCGAATCCGATCCCCATGTAAATCGTCCCGAACAGAAAGCAGACGGCGACGAACGAATCCAGTGCGGGATGGAAATACAGCAGGGAAAAATTCAGCGTCTCGTTCTCACCACCGTAAATGAACAGGATGAGGAAGAACAGGAAGCCGAAGAGCGACAGCAGAAGATTGATGATTTTTTCCCGGCGGCTGAGGACGAGTATCCAGGAGAAACGGAAGCCGTTTACCACCATGGCGATCACGAGGAACACGTACAGGATATCGAGAAGGGTATCGAAGCCGCTGATGCCCAGCCCGTTCGGGGATGTGAGAAAATCCCCGGCGATCACCACCGATGCGGTGACAAGCAGGATGATATAATTCCTGCGCGTCGTCTTGCGCCGCTTGACGAAGATCAGACGCGTCAGGGAGGCGAAGACCACAATCGAAACAATTGCGCCACAAGCGGCGAGAATTATCGCCGTCACCAGCGTTGCGTTCGATGTCGGCATGACACGACCGTTCTCGACAACGAATTTCGTCATTGCGGAGAGCTGGACGATACCGATGATCAACAGATACACTGTGATGACGATGACCGTCCTGCCGATCAATTGCACCGGAGACCGCTCCTCCTCCGCGGTCGCGCGGAAGTGATAATAGCCGCCGGTGCCGAGCGCGATCAGGACCAGGACGGTATGGACGATGTCCCCGTGAAGACCTTTCTGCTGCGTGAGCACGCGCTGGATGACGATGTACAGGAAATCCAGCACGAATGCCGTGATCGCGGTGAAGAGGATGATGTGTTGACGAAACTTCATGTGGTCCGGAATGGAAAGGAATCCCAGGAAAAACACATACACCGATGTACGCACAAAGCGTACCCCGGTTGCAGCAATATAGCATTTGCGACGCCCTGAATGAAGGTGAGGCGGAATGGCCATGGCGGCGCGTTGTTTCCTTTGCTATTTTACATGATCAGATCTTTCAAGCGGGTTTCTCCCCTGTGAACACATCGCTGGTCCATGTCCATGACATCAAGAAGTGGTTTCCCGTTGCCGCCGGGCTGTTCGGCAGGACGAAAGACCATGTGCATGCCGTGGACGGCGTAACGTTCAGCATTCGTCGAGGGGAGGTACTGGGCCTGGTCGGAGAGTCCGGCTGCGGCAAAAGTACTCTCGGCCGCATGATCCTGCATCTTCTTCCGCCGACAGCGGGATACGTCGAGTTCGAAGGGCGAAATATCGAAACGCTCAACAGGCACGAGCTGCGACATCTGCGAAAGGCCATGCAGATCGTGTTTCAGGATCCCTATTCCTCGCTGAATCCACGTGTGACGGTCGGATCGGCATTGCGGGAGGTGCTCCACGTGCACAATATTGTCCCGCGCGAAGAGATGACGGCCAAGATTCACAGCCTGTTACGCATGGTCGGTCTCAACGACTTTCATGCACGACGGTACCCGCATGAATTCAGCAGCGGTCAGCGGCAGCGCATCGGCATTGCGCGTGCACTGGCGGTCGAACCCCGATTTCTGGTCTGCGATGAGCCTGTTTCCGCGCTGGACGTATCCATTCAGGCGCAGATACTCAACCTGCTCGCGGAGCTTCGTGAGGCACTCGATCTTACCTATTTGTTTATTTCCCACGATCTTTCCGTTGTGCGGCATATTTCGGATCGCATTGCCGTCATGTATCTCGGAAAGCTGGTGGAGCTCGGGGATGTCGAGGTCGTGCACCGCGATCCCATGCATCCGTACAGCCGTGCGCTCATGGCGGCCGCTCCCGTGCCGGATCCATCGCGGAAGCGACCGCGTCCGAATATCGGCTGTGATGTTCCGAGTCCTGTGAACATCCCCTCCGGCTGTCCGTTTCACACACGATGTCAGGAGGCGTTCGATGATTGCCGCCGCGTGGTGCCGGTCCTGGGTCGCCTCGGTGACGGACATCAGGTAGCCTGCCTGAAATACGACTGCTCCTGGCCTGAACGAGCGCCTGCATCGCAGGAGCCATCCATCAATAACTGAGTGACGCATTCGTCTCATGACGCATATTTTCGATTCCCATCACGAGGCCATTCCCCGTCTGCGCAGCGATCTTGAGCTTCTCCCTGTGGAGGTCGATGGAAAAGAACTCATGCTGCTCCGAGATCCGAACGGGTACAGTACCGAAGAGCTCATCCTTCAGCCCGAGGCGCAATATCTGTTTTTCCTCTTCAACGGAACCGACAGCATCGCCACCCTGCGCAGAGCGATTCAGGAGGAAACCGGCCAGGATCTGGCGACCGACATCCTGCTCCAGCTCGTACAGGCGTTGGACCGCTACTACTTTCTCGAGAACGCGCGTTTTGCGGCACGTCGGGATGCCGTGGATGCGGAGTATGCCACCCTCGATACCCGAGAGGCCGCGCACGCGGGAAGCTCGTATCCGTCGGACGCTGAAGAACTCACGGATTTTCTGCAGGAACTGTTTGATGCAGACAGCAGCGCGGTCGGCGATACGGCGCCTGTGGGTGTGATCACCCCGCATATCGATCTGCAGATCGGACCACAGGTCTACGTTCCGGCCTTCCGCCGGCTGCAGACGGCAGATGTCGATACCGTCGTCATTCTCGGGACGAGTCATTATTCCTACGAGGACCTTTTCCTCCTGACAGAAAAGCACTTTGCCACACCGCTCGGGACGATGCAAACGGACCGCGAATTCGTGCAGGCGCTGCGGCAGCATTCCGGAGATGTCTTTACCCACCGCGATGTCGCTCACAAGCGCGAACACTCGATTGAATTTCCCGTACTTTTCCTGCAGCATCTGTTCGGGAACGATCGCGTGCACATTCTTCCCGTTCTTTGCACCTCTTTCGAGGAGTTTCTTGTCGAAGGAACACGCGCGGCGGCAGACGCCAAGTACTCGGCTTTCATCAACGGTTTTCGTGAAGCCGCCGCGGAGCTGGGACGGCGCGTGGCTTTCATCATGAGCGTGGACTGGTCGCATGTGGGGAGAAAATTTCGCCATGATTTCGACGCCGCGGAGGTGCTCGAAACCGTACGCGAAAGTGACTTCCAGCATTTCAATGCCCTCGAAGCCTGCGACTACGACCGTTTCTACACGCTGCTCCGGGAATCGAAAAACGCAACACAGATCGATGGCTTCGCCTGCATCACGACGTTCTTCGATCTCATGCAGCCGCGCAGCGGTTGCCTGCTGGATTATCAGCTGTGGCATGAGGAAGAACGCGCATCCGCCGTGAGCTTCGCGAGCATGGCATTTTACGGCGACGGCGATTCGGGTGAGGACGCATGATCGCTTCCCTGAGCCGTCATTCCCCCGTTTTCATCGATACGCACTGCCATCTGTTCTGGCCGGACTTTGCGGAGGATCTTCCACAGGTCATTGCACGTGCGCGCGCAGCCGGTGTTTGGAGGATGATCATTCCCGCGACGGATTTTGTCACATTCCATCAGGCGGTTCGCATCGCGGAGCATGATGAGGACGTTTTTCTCGCAGTGGGTATCCACCCGCATGATGCAGGGATGGCCGGTGCCGGCTTTGTCGAAGAACTCCATGCACTCGCCCGGCATCCGCGCGTGGTCGCCATCGGTGAAATAGGCCTCGACTATCATTACGACTTCTGCAGTCCTGCCGTGCAGCAGCGGGTATTGCACAGGCAACTCGAAGCGGCAAAGGAGCTGCATCTGCCCGTCATCCTGCACAATCGCGAATCGGACGAGGATCTGCTCGCTGTAGTCCGGGAACATCAGAACGGCTCCCTGCGTGGACAGTTTCATTGCTTCAGCTCCGATGCCGCGTATGCGTTGCGCGTTCTGGAGTCGGGATTTCACATCTCCTTCACGGGCAACGTGACATTCAAGAGGAGTACATTGGACCCCGTGCTTTCGCTCGTGCCGGACAATCGGTTGCTCCTGGAGACGGATGCGCCGTTCATGGCACCCGTACCCTTCCGTGGGAAACGCAACGAGCCGGGGTATCTTCCCCGTATCGCCGGAAAATTCGCCGAGGTACGGCATCAAACCGTGGAACATGTCGCGTCGGTAACGACGTCAAATGCGATGGCATTGTTTCCCTTCCCGAATTCCGATACGACGGAGAAGTCCGATGAATGAAACACCGAAGCCGAAAGAGCACGGCACTGTTTCTCCACTCGACATGCGAGAGGGGAATCGGATGCTCCGTTCGGAAACGCTGAAAAAGCGCTACAAGAAACGTTTCGTGGTCAAGGGTGCGAACATCTCGGTGCGTCAGGGAGAGATTGTCGGGCTTCTCGGACCAAACGGTGCGGGAAAGACCACGACATTCTACATGATCACGGGGATGATTCGTCCGACCGCCGGGAAAGTGTTCATCGACGACCGCGAGATCACTCGCCTGCCGATGTACCGCCGCGCGCGTCTCGGTGTGGGATACCTGCCGCAGGAAGCATCCGTTTTCCGGCAGCTCACCGTCGAGGAAAACCTCCTTGCCATCCTCGAAGTCATGGGCGTCGGGAGAAAGGAGCGCAAGCAACGAGCGGAACAGTTGCTCGAGGATTTCAACATCGCGAACATTCGCCGGAGCAAGGGATTCATGCTGTCGGGTGGGGAACGGCGCCGCACGGAAATTGCACGTGCTCTTACAACCAATCCCAGCTTCATTCTCCTGGACGAACCCTTCGCGGGGGTGGATCCCATTGCGGTGGAGGATATCATGCGCATCGTGCGTGAGCTGAAGGAACGCAACATCGGCGTGCTGATCACGGATCACAATGTTCACGAGACCCTCTCGATCGTCGATCGCGCCTACCTGTTGTTCGACGGAACAATTCTGATGGAAGGAGATTCCGAAAAGCTGGCGAACGATGCCGAGGCCCGGAAAATGTATCTCGGTGAAAGCTTCAAACTCGATCGCTACTGAGTGTTGTTTTTCCCTGGATCTTTTTTTCCATGTGGGTACACCGGGAGAACTATTGCGTCTCATCAAGCGTTGTAGCAGCTGATATCATTTCTCATCAGTTCGCCCAACACAGATCCATGCTTGCGTATACAAAGACCACCGAAGGCTTGTCCGTCACCGTTCAGAGCTATTTCCTCGAGGAGCGCTCGGATGTCGTGCAGCGGAATTTCTTTTTTGTGTATTTCATCACGCTTCGGAATCACGGCACCGCGCCCGTCAAACTCCTTCGGCGGCACTGGGACATTCACGATTCCGGTGCTCCCGACTACGAGGTGGACGGCGACGGTGTCGTCGGCGAACAGCCTGTCATCAAGCCCGGAGCAACATACCATTACAACAGCTTCTGCGTGCTGAAATCTTTCGAAGGCCATATGGAAGGGACCTACACAATGCAACGCGAAGACGGGACGACATTCGCAGCAACCATTCCGCGATTCTATCTGAAAGCCCGTTTGAACTGATCGTCCCGGCGTGCGATACGACCGGTTGTCCAGGCGGACCATTTCCCACCCTCCAAAGAAAAACGCGACTGCATGAGCCGCGTTTTTTTCGTCCACAAGTTTGATCAGACAGGGTGTCAGGAGTCGGAACCGTTCTCCGGTTTGTCTTCACTGTGATCGACCACGGAGTGCTCTTCAGAGGAGACATTCCCGGCCCCGTCTTCCGTCGTGTTTGTGAATGAGAGTCCGTCCTTCTCCTCACTCAGTGTCACCAGGATAGTACTGCCTTCCGGGAAGCGGCCCCTGAGAATCTCCTCGGCCAGTGGATCCTCGATATAATTCTGCAGAGCCCGGCGGAGAGGACGCGCACCGTAGTTGGGATCGAAACCCTTGTCAGCGAGGAAGTCTTTCGCGTCCGGAGTGAATTCCAGGCGCAATCCCATATGACCGAGCCGGTCGAAGAGCTTGCTCGTGGAAATATCGATGATTTCCTTGATGTGATCCTTTGTGAGGGAATGGAACACGATGCTTTCGTCGATACGGTTGAGGAATTCGGGATTGAAGAGCTTCTTGAGGGACTCCTCGAGTGTCTTTTTCATGTCGCGGTAGTGATTCTTCTCCAGCGGTTCCTCACCGAAGCCGAACACACCGTCGCGCTTGATTTCGCGCGCGCCGATGTTCGACGTCATGATGAGAATCGTGTTCTTGAAGTCGATACGGCGTCCCAGCCCGTCAGTGATGAGCCCGTCATCGAGCACCTGCAGCAGAATGTTGAACACGTCCGGATGCGCTTTCTCGATTTCGTCAAGCAGTACGACGGAGTACGGTTTGCGGCGTATCTTCTCGGTCAACTGGCCACCTTCCTCGTAACCGACGTAGCCCGGAGGGGCTCCGACGAGACGGGAGACGGAGAACTTCTCCATGTACTCACTCATATCGATGCGCACCAGGGCATCCTCGGAATCGAAGAGATAGCGGGCGAGCACTTTGGCAAGTTCGGTTTTTCCGACCCCGGTCGGACCGAGGAAGATGAACGAGCCGATTGGACGGGTTGGATCCTTCAATCCTGCGCGCGTTCTGCGAATGGCGCGTACGAGCTTGTCGATGGCTTCGTCCTGTCCGATGATCTCGTGCTTGAGTTGGTCACCCATTTTGAGAAGCTTCTGGGATTCGGACTGCGCGATACGGTTGACCGGAATACCGGTCATCATGGAGACCACGTCCGCGATCACGTCGTCGTTGACTTCGTGGACGATGGACTGCGACTCGACTTCCCATTCCCGTTTGGCTTCATCCAGCTCATGCAGAAGCTTCTTCTCGATATCGCGCAGACGTGCCGCTTCCTCGAAGTTCTGATTGCGGACAACCTGGTTTTTTTCCTGCTTGATCTTCTCGATTTCCTCCTCGAGCGCCACGATATTTTTCGGGACGACGATGTTCTCGAGGTGGACGCGGGCGCCCGATTCGTCGAGCACGTCGATCGCCTTGTCGGGCAGAAAGCGGTCGGTGATGTACCGGTCGCTGAGGCGCACGCAGTCCTGTATCGCTCTCTCGGTGTACCGGACGTTATGGTGTTCTTCGTACTTGTGCTTGATGTTGTCGAGAATCTGAATTGTTTCCTCGACCGTTGTGGGATCCACCATGATTTTCTGGAAGCGTCGGTCGAGCGCGCCGTCTTTTTCAATATTCTGCCGGTATTCGTCCAGAGTTGTCGCACCAATGCATTGGATTTCGCCACGGGCGAGTGCCGGTTTGAACATGTTGGATGCATCCAGCGAACCGGATGCGCCACCGGCGCCTACGATGGTATGCAGTTCGTCGATGAAGAGGATGATGTCTCGGGCCTTTTCCAGCTCGTTCATCACCGCTTTCATGCGCTCCTCGAACTGGCCACGATATTTGGTCCCGGCGACGAGCGCCGCAAGATCCAAGGTGACCACGCGCTTGTTATGGAGTACGCGTGAAACTTTTTTCTGGATGATGCGCAATGCGAGGCCTTCGGCGATTGCCGTCTTCCCGACGCCCGGTTCCCCGATGAGAACGGGATTGTTTTTCTTTCTGCGCGAAAGGACCTGTGCAACGCGCTCGATTTCCTTCTCGCGTCCCACGATGGGATCGAGTTTGTCTTCGATCGCGAGTTTCGTCAGGTCGCGCCCGAAGTTGTCGAGCACCGGCGTTTTGACCCGTTCGGAGCGCTTTTCGGACGAAGTATGTCCCGGATCACTCCGCTCCGCCCCCTTTCCGGGATCACCCATCGACAGGGTGGACGGTTTGCCGCTGATGATATTGTCCAGTTCATTGCGCACGAGATCGTACTGGACGTTGAACTGGTTGAGAATCTGCGCCGCGATGTTGTCGTCGTCGCGAAGGAGGGAGAGCAGCAGGTGTTCCGTGCCGATGACTTCGGATTTGTAGAGCTTTGCTTCGAGGTAGGTGATTTTCAGGACTTTCTCCGCCTGTTTTGTCAGCGGAATGTTCCCGATCGTGATCGTCCCGCCGGAAGAGCGGACCGTATCCTCGATGCTTTTTTTTACCTGGTACAGGTCACAGCCAAGGTTGCGAAGGATTTTGACGGCAATCCCTTCCCCCTCACGGATGATCCCCAGCAGCAGGTGCTCCGTGCCGATGTAGTCGTGTCCGAGACGAAGTGCCTCCTCACGGCTCAACCGGATGACTTCCTGCACTCTGTTTGAAAAATTGCCTTCCATTGATATATCCAGGATGTACGATGCGTCGTTGTTTCTCCGCAGCTGCGGATATGTACCAGTTACTACAATTAAAATAGCAGGAGGGTTCCCGGTAAACAAGGCGCGTATTTATCGCCCCTTGTATCTTTTCCATGGATGAAATCGGGGGGAAGAGGGGAAGAGGGGAAGAGGGGAAGCGGGGAAGCGTGCATCCGCCCGCCCGGGAGGAATCAAAAAATCAGGATCCAGAGCAGATAATCGAGAATCAGAATCATGGCGGAGGAAAGGACGAACGAGCGGATGGTGGAGAGTCCAACCCCCTCCGCACCGCCCGAGGTCTTGAACCCGATATGACAGCCGAGCAGCGCGGTCACACCGCCGAAGGCAAGGGATTTGAGCAACCCCGAAAACACGTCCTTCGCCTGGAAGAATCGCTCGACACTGCTGAAAAACACCTGGGATGTCAGGTCGAGAAAAAAGTTCGCGACCAGGAACGCACCGAACAACGCGATGGCATTCGCGAATGTGACAAGGATCGGCATCATGACAACCGCCCCGATAAAACGGGGCATGGCGAGATAGCGAACGGGATTGATGGCCATGCTCTCCAGCGCGTCGATCTGCTCGGTGACACGCATGGTGCCGATCTCCGCGGCGATGGAAGCCCCGACGCGACCGGCAATCACGATGGCGGTAAGCACCGGACCGAGCTCAATGAAAATCGCGCGGCTCACGGCTCCTCCGATGAGGGAGAAACTGATCAGTCCCTGAAACTGATACGCCGCCTGCCACGCCGATACCATCCCCGTGAAAAGACCGATGATAAGGACAAGCGGCAGGGATCCGACTCCGATATGCGCCATCTGCTCGAGTACCAGACGCCGGTCTCGCACGATGCGATGCGTGCTCCGCAGTATGCGTAGCTGCAGGATGCTGATTTCGCCGATTTCACGGAAGAAGTATATCGTGCGGCGGCCGAGTGTGTCGAGACCGAGTGTCATGCGATCAAATTACGAAAAATGTGCGTACCACAAGCCTTGCCTGCAACGCGGAGTGCAAAGTACAGGGTGCTGAAATGCCTCTGCACTATGCACTTTGTACGTTGTTCCCCGGGGAAAGATAAGGATGCGCCTTATCACCGGTAAATTTTCAGTCCCTCGGTGCAATTCCTGCACATCTCCACACCCTTCCGGTTTGTCAGGATCTGTTGTCGAAAGGCATGGTATTCGTCCGACTGCCAGATTTCGAAGAATGATCGTCCGTTAAGATGACCGAGCGGATGGTCGGCGTCCTTGTCGAAGCAGCAGGGCACGACGATGCCGTCCCATGTGATGACACTGCGCTCCCACAGCTGTGCACAGCGATTGCGCAGACGGTTCTTCGTCTGCAACGCACCGTCGACACGCCTGTATCGGCTGTAGCGCTCGTTTGTCGGGAGAAAGCGCTCTGCCCCCTCGATGCTGTATACCTGCATGGTTTTCAGCGCGATCTCCGCATTGTGTTTCTTCGCAAGCCCCCGCAGCAGGGGCAGCTGCTCTTCGTTCTGTCGTGTCACCAGCAGCTGCAGCACAAGTTCAGGACCGTGTCGTCCCTGCCGATGGCGTTCGGCGGTGAGCAGGTCAAGGGCGTGATGGACTTTCGCGAGGCTTCCCCCGACCCGGTATTGTTCGTACACGTCCTGCGTCAATCCGTCGACAGAGATGATCAACCGGTCCGGACCGTTCGCGATAAGCTGCGTTGCCGTCTTTTCTCGGATGTAGTGGGCGTTCGTGCTGATGGATACATACATCCGTTTCGCGCGTGCGTACTGCACCATGTCGATCAGACGATTGTTGATGAACGGTTCCCCCTGGAAGAACAGCTGCAGATAAAAGACATCCCGATAAACTTCATCCACGATACGGGTGAAGTCTTCGAAGGAGAGAAGCCCCTGCGGTCGCGTCATGGCGCCGTTGCCCGACGGACATTCGGGACAGGAGAGGTTGCATCGGTTGGTCGGTTCGATCGTCAGTGAGTACGGCCATCCCCAGACGATGTTTCGGCCGGTCCATGCCGCGAGCTGGAACGACGCCGTCAGACGCAGCAGATTCCATGCACGTCGTGTCGTTGCACAGTGCAGAAGATTCCGGACGGTGCGCAGACTCATCATTCTTCCTTTCGGCAGATCAGGTAGAATGTGGGATTGACATAGCGATTGAGCATGCCTGGTGTGTCGCGGACCATGCCGCGGAGGAGCCGATGCAGTCCGCTGCGACGCAAAAACCGCACGGTCGCGACATGCAGGTCGCTCCACACAACGGCTTCCGGGTCCCGGAACAGCCGATCCGCAACGGCACGGTTGACGAAGCGCGTCTGAAAGCCGGCACCCTTCAGCAGCGCCAGCAATTCCGCCTCGGACAGCAGTTGTGCGAGGTCTTCCCGTTCCGCATCCCGCGGGCGCCGGCGAGAAAGGATGCGTCGAAGTTGCGCGCGCGATTTTCTGCTCACGAAAGGCAGGCCGAAATGCGGGTCCGCAATGAGATTTGGGAGAGCATCACGGTTCGGTGTGCTCAGATAGAGAACGCCGCCATGACGCAGCACTCGCGCGAGTTCCCGAAGCACGGCAGCGGGATTCGCGACATGTTCGATGACATCCTGCAGCACGGCAGCGTCGAAATGATCGTCCGGAAAGGGCAGCCGCAGCAGATCGCCGACCTCCACGACGATGTCGGGACAGGACGTAAGCAGGATCTCCAGCCGGTCGGGATTGCGGTCCATTGCCGTGACACATGCGCCTCGATGATGGAGAGCGATACCGATCCCGCCGTTGCCGCAACCGGCATCGAGGATGTACGCGCTCTCAAGTGGAAGGGCGGAGGCGAGGAGGTCGCAGACCAATTCGCCGCGCCGAAGAGACTGCTCCGCTGCGCGCTGCCAGCGTGCCCTGTTCGGATGCGATATGTCCGGATACGGAACCGATGTCGTGCTGTACTGCTGCAACTTACCAGTGTGGTTGTTTGATGAACGAGATGAGCCCGACGAGGCCTGCAAAGAAAATATGGAATCCCTCGAGCAGTGCAAGACGCATGCGCGCCGTTTCCCCCTTCATCCATCGCAGCGGGGCAAGGAGGAAACCGGTGTCATACCAGAACTTCCACAGCAGGACGAGCAGGGGAATAAGGAATGCGGGTCCCGACAGGAGCAATGCCAGGAGAATGCCGAATACCGGCGTGAGGGATTCGGTGATGACAAACACGGCAAGAAGGACGGACGCGCGCCCACGATATGAGCCGGACACACGATAATGCCTGAGCTTCTGATGATACAGTGCCTTCCACGATGCGGGAGCGGAAGAATGAACCCGTGATCCGGCTTCCATGCAGACACCGACGCAGGCACCGCTGAGAACAAGCTGCTGCAGCAGGAGATCGTCGTCCCCGCCGAGATGGCTGAAAACTGGCTCGAGTCCGCCGGACCGATCGTATGCCTCGCGCATGAATCCCCAGCTGCGGCCGCAGGCCATGTACGGAAGTCGCCATCCCGCTGCGCCTGTCATGAGCGCCATGGTTCGCCGGGATTCGAATGCGGCATAACGCGAAGCGCATCCGTGAAGTGCATCGAGCGGTGCCAGTCCCAGGACGACGTCGTTCGCCCGATCGAAGGTACGGAGCATGGCGGCGACCCATTCGATCTGCGGGATGCAATCAGCATCCGTCAGGAGCATGATGTCATGCTTCGCATGTTGTATCCCGAGATGCAGTGCCCATTTTTTGGGAGAGATACCATCCGGAGTGCTGTCGATGCGGATGGATTCGATCGGCAGGCCGTCGGAATGGTCCAGGATCACTTCCGTGGTCCGGTCCGTGCTTCGATCGTCCACGATGACGATCTGCATGCGGTCTTTCGGGTAAGACTGCAGGCGCAGTGCGTTCAGAAGGGTGGGCAGCGACTCGGCCGCATTATGTGCGGCGATGATGATACTCACGCTGCTGCTCGAGCTGCTCCCCGGCAGACGATGAAACATGCGCCGCCAGCCCAGATGAACGAAGACGAAAAACAGCGAGCTGATGACGGCGCAGAGAGCGAACAGAATCTCGAATACCTGGAGCATCATCGCCTCTCCTCGTTCGATGCCTCGATCCGTGAGGCGATAGCGTGCTTGATTTCCTGCCGTTGCGCGTACGAGAAATTCGACATCGGGAGGTAGCGCTCCTTCTCCTCGCCTCGCACAGTGAAATACATCCCCGTCGCCATGTTGCGCACGTGCGTGATATTCTGCCATGCAAGCTTCGCCTCGGATATCGGCGGACGAAGGCGCTGGAGAATTTCCATTTCCGCGATCAGACGCCAACGGATTCCCGTATCGTCGGCACGGATGTACAACGCCTTGAGATACCGCACCCTGTACAGCGACTGCAGCATGAGTGTCAGCAAAATCATGACGTTCATCGTACCCATGATCGGATCCTGAAACAGATTGTACGAAATCACATACAGGAATGCGAGTGTCAGTGCGGTTGTTGCAACGAACAGGATGCACTGACGCTTCCTCCAGGTGGGGTGCAGTTTGATCTCCAGCTCAGGCATGGGATCCCTTTTGTCCTTGGTGATCGGGCGCATTCCGCGTATTGCAGACCGCACGTACGACAGGACGCCACAGCCAGCCGTTGGCGACGAGGCGGCCGGTGAACAGCGCGATGGAAGCAGCAACCGCGCCGATGAGATCGAAAACGGCGATGCAGAGAATAAGCACAAGGATGATTGTCCCGACCTCGAGTCCGGTGGCAGTGGTGATCGGACCGGTACGTTTTGTCGACACCAACGCAGCGCGCTGAAATGACAGCAGGACAGACGCCGCGGGAATCAGCACCAGCACTTGCGTCGGCAGAAGCGCGAAGGATGCGAGATCCGGTGTGAGTCCCGAAACATCTCGGAACCATAAGTCCGCCAGGGGAGTAAAGGCGATCAGTGCCAATCCTGCCGCAGCGCTTGCCCCGAGGCCCGTCGCGAAATTGCGCACGGGCACATAGCCGTTGAAATCCCTTCCGAATTTTGCGATCGCCACCTCCTGGTACGACAGACCGAAGCTGCGGAAGATGAAGACCAGCGAGTTGATCACCGGCATCACGGCGAGCGACTCCAGCGCCATGCGCGACTGACCGAGGAAGAAGGTGATCATGGGATGGACACCCAGGGCAAGGACGGATGTCAGTGCGAGGGGATAATAGAACGTGAAGATGGAGCGATAGCTCATGTCCTCGTCCGAGCCATCGTGATTCGTCAGGTGGTGATGCAGCGTTGCATGTGCCATCACGCGGCTGGCGCCCGCTTCGAGCGTGACACCGACCGAGAGCGCGACGGCGCCGATGGCTGCTCCGGGGAGATCCGTCAGCAGCGCTGCGAGCAGCGCGCTCGCGGCCATCGAAGCGAGTCGGATGATCGTTCCGTATGCGACGCGGCGGGTGAGATCGTTGCGGATCAGGAGCCCCTGATAGAAGCGCCGGAAGCCGATGGCCGCAGGCCAGGGCAGCAGCAGCGCCGTGGAGAGATGGGTGAGATCTGCGACCTCCGGGGGGAGCCCGATCAGGTCTTCGGCGATGAGCGGGAACACCGGCGGAAGGATGAGGATGATCATGATCACGGTGATACCGCCGTTGAGCAGGACGGTGAAATTCCGCAGCTTGAGGTAGGAAGTCCGATTACTGACGAGCGCCGTGGATGCGCTCATCATCATGATGATGGGTGACTCCACCATGAGTGCAAAGGAGAACGCGACGCCATATGCCGCCAGGTTGAATTTTGCATCCGCCAGGCGTGCGATCACCGCCGCAAGGAACGGTCCCTCGACGGACATCATCAACCAGGTCGCCAGCAGCGGCAGCCAGAATTTCAGTATCACGCGCGCGGTAGGTGTGGATGCGGTTTCGGACATGATGTCAAACTAACCGGATAGCATGGTGAGTTGCAAGAGAGGGGAAGAGGGGAAGAGGGGAAGAGGGGAAGAGGGGAAGAGGATACGACGTCATCACGATGAACGCGTGCGCGGTCCAACGGGCCGCGCACATAACGCACGCGCAATATCCAAAGTTGAGAGGAGGGCCGAGCCAGTTTGCCACGCCGAAGCCGTATGTTTAGGGAGGGCCTGACTATTCGGATATCGAAGGAATCTGACAGGACAGCGGCGAAGGCGGGCGGCTCGGCCATTCCCGCGGAATCATGCGTGTGCCATCCGAAGCGTCATTCGCGGGGCGAAGCCGACCGTATCGAGGGACGGGGAATGTGATGAATTCAACAGATCATCATCACTTTTTCCACAACACCCATCGATGCCCGACGGCGAAGACCAGTCCCAGAACGATCGCCGACAACAGCTGCATCAC
>JAFGKR010000276.1 GCA_016928515.1 Bacteroidota bacterium
GATACCGGATGCGAGGCATACACCGACGTGTTCAGCCGGATGCCGCTGTTTTCCCAGCGCGGGACCCCGTCCACGTCGAGCTTCTGGATGTACACGTTCTGTTCGCCATGCCCGCTGCCCGCTTCCTCCCAGACCACGAACGTATTGTACTCGTCACCGAGCACGAAGCGCATGTGCTCCGCATCGCCGGTCGTCGTTACCTCGGCAAACATGTCCCGCCAGTCCATGTACTTGTCACCCACACATTCGCCCGGCGTCTCCGCGTAGATGTTCCAGTCGGAGGTGTTGTCGTAGGTGATCGGCTGCCGCCGGTAATCCGCGTACACGAATACATCGCCACCGACCTGCGGCGAAAACTGATCGTTCTTCGCCCCGGTCACTTCCAGACCGACGCCCTGTGTCCACGTCCACTGCAGCGTGGTCAGACTCACGTCATTGTACCAGATATCGCTATAGCCCGAGGACGGATCATGGAGCCAGACGATGTACGCCTCCGGATCATCAAGGTAGTTATCCACCTTCGGGTATCGCTGATCCTCCGAGCGCACACACACCTCGTCTCCGTCCGTTCCACCGGGCGTGAGAATTCCCTCGGTGATCCCGTTCATCACGGCACCGTCGATGTCAACTCCGGTCGTTCCCTCATCACGCAGATCCTCCCATACACAGATCACGCGCGCCAGGTACGAGATGCTGTGTCCCGGATCCTCCCGCACATCCTGCCAGACGATCACCACCGCGCTGTCGCCCGCCCCGTGTCGGCGACCCAGCACCACCACGCGCGGATACCACTGCGACTCGTCGTTCGTCGCGCAGCGGACATCCTGGTTGTTCCACTTCTGTGTTCCATCCGCGTCGAAGCGGTTCGCGTATACGACGAAATCGGAATCGGATGTCGTTGCGCTCACCGCGCGCATGCTCTCGTAGACCAGCACGACTCCATCCTTGGCATTCTGTCACAGGTAATCACGCGCCAGCTCCACGTTGCGGTCGTCATGCGCTTCATTGACAATCCATCGTAAACAATACGGGACATCTGCCCCTCGACTCTTCAAAACCCCGGAAAGGAAGCAGGAGCTGTCGTCTCATGATTACCGAGAAATGTACTTTATGATGTGACATTACATAATATCCGACACCAGGTGCAAGTGCTTTTTATTTTTTTCGGGATTTTTTTCGCTTCCAGGGCATCACCGTCAAGCCAACAACCGGTGCCATGTACCGTCCGGAACGGAGACACTCAGCGGGCAATGGATGCAAGCATGAAACCGGGTTTCACGACACGAAATGATGCAGAAACTGCATATTTTTGTTCCCGTTTATGCAAAATGGGGGTCGAATATGCACAAGTTGCATCGAAAGAAATCAGGAAAGCCGCTTCGCGGCTTTTCGGATGCCACCGAGAATGGGGTGTGCGATGTGGGCGGGGAATGAGGCGGGGATTTCGCTATGGACCAGGTCGAGAACGGCGGGAGTCTGCTCGACGATGTCGTCGATCACGAAATCGATCTCCGCGTCGAAGCCGCAGAGCCTGGCGGTGGACTGCCAGTGGCGGCGATGGATATGGTCCCACCGGTAATGACGGGATTTGCCCTTCACGGACATCGCCATGTGCACTTCCTGCAACGCGAGCTTGCGGGCACCGCGCCCGATCACCGGCCAGGCGGAGACGACATCGTACAGCGGTGTTGAGGAAAAGGTGCCGCGGGGACCGATGCGAATGCTGAAATTCTTGGCGTGGCCATCGATGGCGCACAGCAGCCAGAAGAGGATCTGCGAGCGAAAGAAGGAGCGACGATCCCTGCCGGCGTCGGCGGATCCGCGGAGCACATCCATTATCCGTACGATCCCTGGTCCCCCCTCGCTTTCGTACTTCGCCTCCGGTGAGACACCGAACACCTGGCACAGGTCTTCCTGCACATGCCGGATGATCCAGGATGCATCCTGTGACAGACCGCGATCGAAGCGTTCGACGGCGAGGACGTTCTGATCCTCGAACTGCAGGATGGAACTTTCGGCAACCTCCTGGCCGTAGGCCTTCAGAATGCGGGCGCACAGCCATTCGTTCGCGACCGAATCCGAAAGATCGATACGCCGGCGACCGACTTCACCTAGCGGCAGTTTCAGGATATGCGTTGTCGGGGTTGTCCCGCGCGGGATGAACCATCTTCCCTGATGGAACAGAAGAGCCGTTTTTTCCTGCGCACCCGCGATTGAAATACGGAAGGCTTCCCTTCTCCGGTCGTCGGAGAATTCCGGATCACGCACATCGCGCAAGAGCGCTGCGATTTCCGCCTCACATATTTCATCACCCGTAATCACGTTCACGATTTGTGGATCTGCATCCCCGGGTACCAACTGCAGGGCACCGACGCAATCCCGACCGATCTCCGTAAGCAGATCGAATGCCCTGGTGCTTCGAACGGAGAAACGCCGCTGGATGCGCCCGCGAATACCGGGATCATCCGGGAGCAGGTTCTCGAAGTAGAACTCCACAACGGAACCGCGATGGACATCATCCGGTGCCTGCAGCGGCAGTGAGAGAGAAATCGGACGAGCCAGCGGTGATGCGAGCCAGGATTCTGAATACCCGAGCTCATGACGCCCCGATGCGGTGACACGCCAGAATCCGACATGTTCACCGTTCATCCACAGTTCGAGCTGCCTGCTCAGCCGTTTTCGTCCCATTGCATCACCACGGCAATGCTTCCGCGGACTCGTCGCGCCCCTTCGGTTGCAGCACGATCTCAAGGTCCAGTGCGGAAAGCAGGTCAAACAGGCTGTCCACCATCGCGGATCCGGGATCGCGTTCGAGCCGCGAAACGGTTTTCGGGAGCATCCCGATACGCCCTGCAACCTCGGCCTGCGAAAGTCTGTGCCCTCGCCTCGATGCCCTCACTGCGTGTCCCAGCTGCTGCAGAGTCACTATATGATATTGCATGCCGCCTCCTGACGTCGCTGGAGTTTCAAAATACACCCTCACAAGGTATGAAACAATTATATACCCTGCAAGGGATATATCAGATTCATACCCTGTAAGGGATATTTTCTGCTGACACCGTCAGACAGGTTCCGAGAACTCCATCAACTCCACCGGCGCGCCGTTTTCCAGTATCATGGCGACGCGCACGCCGCCTGAGGGTTCGTTGGGCGGAGTGAGGACTTCGCGTCCTTCGAGCGCCGCGTCGAGATCGTCCACCACAAAAGCGAGATGCGGCACACGGCGGATGAGCTCGTGCACGGGACTCCCCTCCTCGAAGCGCATCCACTCGATGCCGAATTCGCTTTCCGCAAAGCCCGACACGTACATGCCAAACCTCGGGAGATACCGCTCCCCCGGACGCTTCTCATCGGTGGGGATGCCGAGATGATGGAAACGCCATCCATGCTTCGCGGTGGCGGCGGGGAGTTCGCTTTCGCGGCGTTCGATATTCATCATATTTCCTTTGAAAAACGCATTTCTACCCGGGTATAATACGTATTGTACCCGGGTAATATCAAATGATTATTGAGCTGAATATGATTTTCACACGCCGGGTGCTCCTCAGCTTCCCTGTCTGTTCTCCCTCTCCCACTCCCAGAAACCGCGGGGATTGACGATGCGCAGTTCGCTGACCTGATCCGCGAGTGTCAGAAGATCCGGATCGCCTGTAATGAGACAATCGGCGTCGCATTCGATGGCGGCCGCGAGCACACGAACGTCATCCGGATCCCGCACATGGTATGCAATGGGTTTCGTCGGTGATGATTGGATTTGTATCCCATCGAAAATTCTGAGCACATCATCCATGATTGCGGCGGGAACACGGAATTTCTTCATGAGCACGTCCCGGAATTCCTGTACCACGACCTCAGAGAGGATCAGTTCGTGCCTCGTCAGGATAACGCGAAGGACGTCTGCGCAGAGTCCGCGGGTCGCAAACGCGCTGACGAGAACATTGGTGTCCGTGAAGACCTTCACGAGATGTCCCTGAAGACGTCTTCATCGGTGAGATACCCGGCCGCCTCCGCGAACGGCAGCATGCGCTCGCGCGCCTGTTCGAACTGCATCAGGGCCAGGTGCCGCCGCAGCGCATCACGGACGATGTCGCTGCGGGACTTCCCCGAAGTGACGCTGTATTCCTGCAGCCGTTTTTCCAGAACGCGGTCCAGCCGTATGGTCACTGCGTTTTTCACCGGATCTCCTCATCTGTATGACAACGTCATACAAACTACGATGCAGCGTCCTGAACCGCAATACCGATCATCGTCCCCGGAGCAGTTCCACCGAGCGCTTCGGATTGATGAGGTGGCGGCGGCCGTCGGGGCTGCTGTCGGTGGCGGAGACGATGAGTTCGATGACCTGCTCAGGCGTCAGCGTCGGATCGAGTGCGAAAAGCTTCGCGGCGAGATTCGTCACGTTGGGAGCGGACATCGACGTGCCGGAGAACTTCATCCTCCGTCCGCCGGGAACATAGCTTTCCACCTCGAAACCGTTGGCATGCACGCGGACGTTCTTTCCGTAGCAGGTGAAGCCGGTCTCATCCCCGGATTTATCCACCGCTCCCACGGTCAGAATGTTCGGGAGATCGATGGCGGCGGGCATATCCACGACGAAGCCGATATCCTCGTCGCTGTTGCCGGCGGCAGGAACAAAGAGGATTTCAGGAGCGCTCGCAATGGCCTTCTGCATCCCTTCCATCACGATGGCAAAGGACTCCGCAGCCATTTCCGCGCGCTGTACGGCATCGGTGCCGATACCGTTCGCTTCCAGCGCCGATTCGATGTACTTCTGCGCTTCCCCCCAGCTCATGTTGACGACACGGACGTTCTGCGCTTTGAGATAGTCGACGCTGCGCTGGAACGAGGCCGCCCACTGCTCCGCATCCTCCTTCAGCATGGGTTCGGGAATCACCCTGTACGGGAAGGTCTCCCGAACGACGCAGATGCGCGCGGCGGGATTCCCTTCAACGGCAATGCCGGCGACATGCGTGCCATGCGAATACACCGACATGAGTCCGAGATCATTGAGGAAGTTTTCCACCTCACCGGGTTCGAGACCGGCGATTTTCGCGCGCACCGCCGCTGCCTCCGGACTGTCGATATTGGCCCGCAGATCCATCAGGCCCTTGATTTGGCTGAGCATGTTCGGGGCGCGCCGCTGCTGTTCCCCGGTCAGGGGAACAAGGATTTCCGGCAGCGCCTCATCACCCCACATACTGTGTGCTATGCCGTGCATATCGTCGACGAAGCCGTTCCCGTCGTCGTCCCTGCCGTTGACGCTTTCCTTCGCATTCGTCATCATGGCATCGCCGAACACATCCGC
>JAFGKR010000277.1 GCA_016928515.1 Bacteroidota bacterium
GTCCAGTTCGCGGTGAATCCGGATACGGGGCGGATGGTCATCATCGAGATGAATCCGCGCGTCAGCCGCAGCTCGGCACTGGCATCAAAGGCGACGGGTTTTCCGATTGCGAAGGTCGCCGCACGGCTCGCGGTCGGATACACACTCGATGAATTGAAGAACGACATCACCGGCACAACCGTCGCGGCTTTCGAACCCAGCATCGATTACGTGGTCACGAAGGTGCCGCGCTTTGACTTCGAGAAATTTCCCAGTGCCGACGGCACACTCGGCGTGCAGATGCAGAGCGTGGGCGAGGTGATGGCGATCGGGAGAAATTTCCGCGAAAGCATCCAGAAAGCATATCGCTCGTTGGAGGTCGGACTGCACGGACTCGAGCCGAAGCCCGGCGAGGGACGTCCGCTGGACATGCGGAAGATGCGCATCCCGACCGCCTTCCGCCTGGTGAAGGTATGGAAATCCTTCGAACACGGTGCGGATATCGACGAGATATACGACATCACGCGCATCGACCGCTGGTTTCTGCGGCATATCCAGGCCCTGGCTCTCCGCAATGACGGCGCCCTCGACACGGACATTCTTCGGCAGATGAAGCGTGAGGGATTTTCCGATGTGCAGATCGCCCGGCGTTTCGGGCGCAGCGAAGAGGACATCCGCGGCATGCGCAAGGACGCGGGGATTCTTCCCGTGTTCAAGGAAGTGGACACCTGCGCCGCGGAATTCGAGGCGCAGACGGCCTATTGCTACAGCAGCTACGACGAGGAGAATGAAATCCATCCGCTGGAGGGGAAAAAGATTGTCATTCTCGGCGGCGGACCGAACCGTATCGGACAGGGCATCGAGTTCGACTACTGCTGTGTGCAGGCGGTGTTCGGTTTGAAGGATCTCGGGTACAGAACGATCATGGTGAATTGCAATCCCGAGACGGTGTCGACGGATTTCGACATCTCGGACCGGCTGTATTTTGAGCCGCTCACCTTCGAGCATGTGATGACCATCGTGGATTTCGAGCAGCCGGACGGCGTGCTCGTGCAGTTCGGCGGACAGACACCGCTCAACATCGCCAGGCGATTGAAAGATGCCGGCGTCCCCATTATCGGGACATCGCCCGAGGCCATCGATCTGTCGGAAAACCGCGAGAAATTCGGCCGTATTCTCGATGAACTCGACGTTCCGCGACCGGATTACGGGACGGCATTTTCGGAAGACGAGGCAGCCGTCATTGCGGAACGCGTCGGTTATCCTGTGCTCGTGCGTCCTTCCTACGTCCTCGGCGGACGCGGGATGGAAATCGTCTACAACAGCGACGCGCTGCGTCAGTATGTGAAGCAGGCGGCCGTCATTTCCGAGGATCAGCCGATTCTCATCGATGCGTTTCTGGAAAACGCTTTCGAATTCGATGTGGACGCCCTCTGCGACGGTACGGACGTGTTCATCGGCGGTATCATGCAGCATATCGAGGAGGCGGGCATTCATTCCGGCGACAGCGCCTGCGCCATCCCGCCTTACCATCTCCTTCCGGACGCCCGGCGCACGATCGAAGAGAACACCCGCCGACTCGCCCTGGCGCTGGGGACAATCGGGTTGATCAACATTCAGTTCGCGATGAAGGGATCGACGGTGTATGTGCTGGAAGTGAACCCGCGTGCCAGCCGCACGGTACCGTTTGTCAGCAAGGTGATCGACATCCCGCTTGCGCGGTACGCCGCGCAGCTCGCAGCGGGAACGCGGTTGCGTGATCTGGATCTCCGTCGTCACGACGGCGAGGAACTCATCGCCGTGAAAAAGCCGGTGTTTCCGTTCAACAAGTTCCCGCGTCAGAGCGTCTTTCTGTCGCCGGAGATGAGGTCCACCGGAGAGGTGATCGGCCTCGACAGCAGCTGGGGCGCCGCATTCGCGAAGGCGGAAATCGGCGCGGGGAATCGATTACCGCTGCAGGGAAACATCTTCATCTCCGTAAACGACCAGGACAAGGAAGCGATCATCTCCATTGCCCGGGACTTCGCCGAGCTACCGTTCACCCTGTTCGCCACACGCGGGACGGCCGTGGTGCTGCGAGAGAACGGTATTGCCGTGCAGGCGATCAACAAGGTAGTGGAAGGACGGCCCCATGTCGTCGATGCCATCAAGAATGGCGATATCCATCTCGTCATCAACACGCCGCTGGGAGAAACGGCACGCGAGGACGAGTATGAGATCGGGCGCGCCGCGATCCGTCACAGGGTACCCGTCGTCACGACGCTGTCCGGTGCCCGGGCGGCCATTCGCGGCATCAGGCGTCTGCTCTCCGGGGGACTTGACGTTCGCAGTCTCCAGGAGATTTTCAGCTAACCGATACCATCGCGATTTTTTTCTCATCAATGCTTGCGTCTGTCAATGAACTCCCCTATTTTTACCAAGGTAATACGATATAAAACCCTGAATATTTTTTATTTAGGTCCGACGTTGAAGCTTGATACCACACCCCTATTCATCACTCTATTAATTGTTGCACCTATGAAACATCTGCGTTTCCTCCTCATCCTTTTCGTACCGGTAGTGATGCTGTTCAGCGCCTGCGACGAAGAGGACGACGCAACCGACGATCCGCTGCAGCCTGCGGCGGATGTCTCGACCTGTCTCGGATGTCACAGCGACGAAGCCACACTGAAGGCCGTCGCGGAACCGAATCCTCCCCCCAGCGGCGGCGAAGGTGGCTGCGGCGGGACGCTTCCGGAGATGGAAGCATGGCTGAAAGTCTATGTCGGCGGCAGTCTGGGCACGGAATTTGTGAACTCGGCCCACGGCAAGCTCGCCTGCCGCACCTGTCACGGCGGCAAGGAACCCGCGACAAACAAGCTGGATGCGCATACCGGCGACTTCACGGCGAGTCCGTCGAAGGAAGCCGACAAGTACTGCGGCGGCTGTCACCCCTCCATCGCGGCGCGAGACAAGAACAGTCTCCATACGCAGGGTTTCGGGCAGAAGTACATGGTCGCCAAACGTGCGAATCTCCCGAGTTACGAGAATTATCCCGATGAACTGAAGAAGGGCTATGACAAGAACTGCGGCAAGTGCCATGCTTCCTGCGGCGAATGTCATGTCATGCGTCCCCGTCAGGCCGGTGGCGGCTTCCTCGCAGCGCACAAGTTCGAGAAGTCTCCCGACATGCGTCTGAACTGCACAGCCTGCCACGCGGCACGCGTCGCAAACGCGTATTTCGGTGAGTCGGCAGGAACACGTCCCGACGTCCACTACACGAAACTGCCGGGCGGCAAGTGCACGAACTGCCACACCGCGGACGAGATGCACGGGACCGGCACGGTGTACACCCAGCGGTATTCGGTTCCGAACATGCCCGCATGCGAGGACTGTCACGGCGACAAGAAAACCGCCAACTCGTATCACAGCCTGCACTGGGACACGATGTCCTGCCAGACCTGCCATTCGCAGGATTATAATAACTGCGGCAGCTGCCATGTCGACACCGGCGTGCGTAACGGACCGTACCTGGGCTTCAAGATCGGGAAGAATCCCCTGCCGAACGTGAAGCGTTTCAAGTATGTGGTTCTTCGCCATGCCCCGGCCGCCCCCGATACGTGGAGCAACTACGGCATTCCCTCGATGGCGAATTTCACATCCGAACCAACATTCCGCCATGCGACGCCGCACAACATCAAGCGGTGGACAGCGCGGACCGAAGTGGAAAGTGGACAAACCTGCTCCGCAGCCTGTCACATCAAGGACGGTGAAAACAAGGAATGGTATCTCTTCCGCGCGGATCTCGGCGAACCGTGGGAGAAGACCGCCAACGAATCCGTCGTTGTGGATGACATCATCCCCGCAAGCTGGAAATAACCGATTTCGTTTTCAATTCATTACACGCACCTCCGAACCATTCTGAAAGGAGCTTTCATGAAGCGCTACACCCAGTATCTGAAACAGTATGCAGTCAGCCTGCTGCTTATCCTTCCCCTTCTCGCCTTCAGCACCGCCTGTTCCGATGACGAGGATGATCCCGTAACACCGGCCATGAGCGAAGCCGAAATGCTTGTCCAGGAGCTGGAAGGCACGAACGGGGATTACCTGAATACGACCTGCCCGTCCATCGTCACGGCACAGATGGTCCATGAAGATGTCACCGGCGCGAAGAAGTGGCACATCATCGACATCCGCAGCGCGACGGATTTTGCAACAGGACACGTTCCCGGCGCGGTGAACGTTCCCAGTGCAACAGATATCTTTACGCACATGGGGACCATCACTCCAACCAGCTTTGACAAGATTGTGATCATCTGCTACACCGGACAGTCGGCTGCGTGGACGACCGCTCTTCTGCGTCTGAGCGGTGTCACCAACGTCGCGTCGATGAAGTACGGCATGTCCTCCTGGCATTCGGATTTCGACCGTCTGAGCTCACAGTGTTCCAGCGAACGAGTCGGCGATTTCGTGAAGACTGCCGCTCCCGCGAAACCCGCCCTCGGGAACCTGCCGAATCTGACGACCGGAAAGTCGACCGGTGCCGCGATTCTCGCCGACCGCATCGCCGCCGTCCATGCAGAAAAATACGCCGCCGCTGCTACCAGCGCGGCCACGGTATTCGCCTCCCCGGACCAATTCTTTATCCTGAATTACTGGCCGGAAACAGATTACCTGACGTACGGGCATATCAACGGCGCCTACCAGTACACACCGAAAGCGGATCTCAAGCTCTCGACTTTCCTCAAGAGCCTGCCGACGGACAAGACCATTGCCGTGTATTGCTACACCGGTCAGACCAGCGCGAATGTCGCCGCAATCCTCCGCGTGATGGGCTATGATGCCAAGAGCCTCTCACTTGGTGCGCAGGGGATGATCTGGCAGACCATGTATGATGCCGGCAAGAAGCCCTTCAAGGTCGAAGATGACTGTGGTGAGTTCCCGTACGAGAAGTAATCGCTCTCTACTCGGAAAAAAAACCGTCCCTCTGCAAGACAGAGGGACGGTTTTTTCATTTGCGCAGTGGAACAGAATCCGTGCCACCTGTCAATACGTCATGATCATCAGCCCAGCATGGACATGATCCCGAGCCCGAAAATGCTGAAGATGATCGACGTGATGATAGCCGCGAGTATCATGTACAGCACGATGAGGATGACGACGGCAACGATCATGTAAATGATGACCTTGTCCTGCGGTGTCTTCATGGTATGCGGAAAACCGAGATACATCAGGTAGATGCCGTAGAGCCCGAACAGTCCGCCGAGCCAACCGATCACGGGAAGGATGTTCAGAATGCCTCCGACCCATGCCGGGGTGTAGGCGTAGGCGACAAGCTGCATGGCGCGACCGAGATCTTTCTCGGAATTGAAGCTCGGAGCGAGCAGATTGACGACAAACGCCGTGAGGAGCACACCGAGGATGGTGCTGAACAGACTGATCAACGCATAGGCGATGCCCCAGGTGATCGACGTTGAGAAGACCCCGACACCGATGAATCCGTACCCGATGAAACTCGCAACCGCCGGGATCAGCGCCATCGGGATGACATATCCCGTCAGAATGCTGCCCATGTCGGCCTGTTCGTTCGCGATCACTTCCCACTCGGTCTTCGGGGACATGATAATGTTTTTCGCACGATCGACAAGACTCATAATACCTCCTTGATGATGGAATACGCTCGATGACTGAACCCTGTTCTCCCCTTCCGGCACGACGGGGAGAGGGAGACGGCGCATAGGCGCCACAATTGTTGAATGGCCTAAAATGAAGGGAAAATAGCTGAAAGTCAAATGCGGATGTGACCAGCTCCCGAACACTTCCCGGTGGGAATTCCCCTCCTGAGAGAACGTTTGACCTGCCTTTCTCGCGCAGACCGGGCTAAAACAGGTCGATATTCGTACGAAATTCCCCTTCGATGATGATGCCGGTGAGCGTATCCAGCTTCAGCAGCATGCGCTCCATGCGAGTGACCAGGGAAGTGTCGTGAATCGCAGTATGCAAGAGACCACGGGAGTCACGTATTTCGCGCAGCAATCCTCGCACATCGGTGATGAGAGAATCCGCACCGATGAGCACCCGATCGGATATTTCCAGACTCCCGGAGACCGCGGGCTGAAGCTCCGCCAGCATGGTGTCGACACGCTCGGTAAGCGAGACAAGGTTCACGGTCAGATCGTTGATGTTGTCACTGTTCCGCGCCATGTACGAGCGCAGTTCCCTGCTGACCTCGTGCAGATTTGTCACCGTCTCCTTCATCGCACGGATGAAGTGTTCATCCCCCACGACGGCATTCAGGTTTCGCAGGAGTGAATCCGCCTGCTGCCCGATATCCTGGACGTTCCCGGACATGTCCCCGAGCATACCCAGCGCTCCGGCAATATCCGGATCCACGCTGCCATACAGAATCGTCCCAGCATCGATCTGTTCTCCGTCCATCCCCTGCCGGATCTCGACTTTCTTCCCGCCCATCAGCTCCAGCATCTGGATCACCGCGGCGGCATCCTTCCGGATCACGACATCGCTTGCAATCAGGGCGTCGACGCGGACGCCACCATCCTCGAGTGCCACAGATGTGATCTTTCCGCTGCGAACACCGTTCACGGATACCTGATCGCCGACCGCGATACCGCCGGAGTTCGGAAAATGCATGCGAAGAACGTACTCCGATCTGCCGATACTCCAATCCTTGAAAACGGAGAAACCGATCAGCAGGATGAGGATCCCGATAACAACTGTCAGGCCGACCTTGATCTCATTGCGTCGCTGTTCTTTCACATCATTCCCGGGTCTGTGACTGGAACGAAAAACGGGCATCATAACGCCCGTGTGAAAATACGCATTCCCGTCACACGGGACAATGCACCACACGGTCTGCCCGAGTCGACACCGGGGCCCGCGCTACGGTTTCTTTCCGAACAGTGCATCCAGGGGATTCCCTTTCGGACGCGAAGCAACGACGTATTTCTCGTAGAGTTCCATCAGTTTTTTCTTCGAGATGCTGTCAAGATCCTCGTCATCCTTGTCCCGTTTGCGGAACATGTCGAACATTTCCTGTTCCTGACGTGTCATGCGCATCTCGTAATCCCGCAATGCACGAACGATCTTGTGCTGTTCAACGCTGGTCATCGCTTTCCTCCTTTCAGACGCGTTCATTGTTCAACATGGGATCGAAGGCATCCCGAAGACCGTCGCCGACAAGGTTGAAGCACACCACGACGACAACGATCGCGAAGCCCGGAAGTGTTGAAATCCACCAGGCATGGGAAAGAAAATCCTTGCCCTCGAAAATGATATTCCCCCAGCTCGCTGTCGGCTGCTGTACGCCGATATTCAGATAGCTCAATGCCGCTTCGACCAGAATGATACCTCCGATACGCAGTGTCGCGTTGACGATGATCGGGGTGAGAATATTCGGCAGAATGTGTCTTCGCAGGATGCGTGCATGCCCGAGACCGAGGGCACGGGCTGCAAACACAAATTCCCGTTCCTTTACCGCGAGCACTTCCCCACGGACGAGACGGGAGATTCCCATCCATGACGTCAGACCCAGCACCAGAACGATGAGAACGACACGCGGAACAGCAATAGTCTCGAAAGCCGCAATGATGATCAGAATGAGAAACAGCGCCGGGAAGGCAAGCAGGACATCGACAAAACGCATCAAGACACTGTCTGTGAAACGGCCGAAGTAGCCCGCAAGCAGACCGATGAGCGTTCCGAATGTCACTGAGAGGAGCACGGCGACGAATCCCAGGGTGAGGGAGATGCGTGAACCGTAGATGATACGGCTCAAGATATCGCGTCCGTAACTATCCGTGCCCATGAGGTGGATACGACGCCCGGCAAATTCCTCGGGATCGGGACTGACCAGTGATGAAATCGGGATACTGACGAGGTCATCTCCTACGGTCGCCTTGACCTCGGCTCCCTCGACGCGGAATGCGTCGACAGCACGTGTGGAAGCGAAACCATCGTCGGTCAGATCCCGATTGATCAACACCAGGTCGCGCACAAGCGACGGGTAATCCGACTGCATGCGCAGCGACGCCAGGTTCCTGGACGAAACGGACTCTTCATTCAAATGCAAAACGGTCACGCTGCTCAGCGGTTTCCTGAATTTCGTCACCAGTCCGTCCTGAAAAGCGTTCGGGTGGTATGGTGCGAAATACGGGCAGAGGAACGCGATGGTGTACAGGATGATGATTACCACCAGGCCAGTCGCCGCGATCCGGTTTTTCTTGAATTCGCGCCAGGCGAGTGCCCATTGACTGAGCTCATGCTCGTCGCTGTCGCGTGCCATGCCCCGGAGCCGGCGCCGGTTGAGCCACCAGAGCAGTACCGGCATAGCGATGACGAGTATGGATGAAAGCCAGTGCTCGAGAACATCGATGCGCAAAAACAGTCGATGATGATCAAAATCGACCAGGACGAGAAACACGCTCAGGCCCATCGAACGCATGCCTTCAATGAAGGAATTCAGATTCGCGAGAATCAGAACGGGAAACATCAGGAAATACGCGAGCAGCAGCCATCCAAACGTTCGCTGGCCTCTGGCGATGAAGGAGAGACCGGGGATGTTGCGCTGCAGCCAGCCGCCGTCCATATCGAGCCGCCGGTCATTCATAGCGTATCCGCGGGTCGACAATGGCGTACAGGATGTCAGCCAGAAGATTTCCGAGGATGACCATAACTCCGGAAACCAGCGTGCAACCAATGATCAGCGGGTAATCCCGTGCGAAAATGGCATCCACCGTCAGCTTGCCCATCCCCGGCCAGGCGAAGACCGTCTCGACGATCACCGCACCACCGAGTAGAAAAGGCAGCGAGAGTCCCAGCAGGGTGATGATCGGAATCAGCGCGTTGCGCAGTGCATGCTTCCCGATAACCAGGAATTCACTGAGACCCTTCGCCCGTGCCGTACGCACATAATCCTGGTTGATGACTTCCAGCAGACTCCCACGCATGTAACGGCCGGTGGCTGCCGCGGATGCGACACCAAGAACGAAAACCGGAAGGATCATATGCTGGAAAACGTCCCAGAGATAACGTGGTGTGCTGAGGTACTTCGCGAGCGGTGAGTGCATTCCGGAAGCCGGCAGCAGATCGAGCTGAAGGGAAATTCCGAGAATGAGCATCAATCCGAGCCAGAACTCGGGCATGGAGTACACGAAAAGCGAGGTGATGTTGACCAGATGGTCGGTACAAGTCCCGCGTTTGAGCGCGGTGGTGATGCCGAGCGCAATGCCGATGAGGAAGTTGAAAAGCAGCGCGAACACCGTCAGCAGCAGCGTATTGGGAATGGTGTCCGCGAGAATCTTGGTCACTGCTGCGTTCCGGCTGAATGACACGCCCATTTCCCCCAGAAGCATGCTCTTGACCCATTTGACGTATTGCACCGGCAGCGGATCGTTCAGGCCGAGTGAGTTGCGCAGATTCTGCGCGAAGGCAGGATCGACATCTCCCTGCACGTACAGAGAGACCGGATCACCGGGCGCGAGTCGGATGATGAAAAACGTGAATGTCAGCAATCCAAAGAGCAACGGGATTGCTGACATCACACGGCGGAAAATATATCTGGTCACGGATGTATGATCCCCGTGTCAGAGTGAAATCGTTGTCAATAGGTCATGTAGGAGTTGGGATCACCAATTTGCCAGTCCCACATGTCATCGCTGACGCCGAGAACATTGATGTTGGTATTCTTGAGCCGGCGATTGACGCCGACGATGTCCTTGTTCCAGTAGAGGAAGGTGCAGGGTTGTTCCTGGTGGATGATAGACTGCACTTCCTTCCAGAAGGGCCCGGCATCCCGCTCGTTGGGGACATGCAGACCGAGCTTCAGCAGTTCGCCGATGCGTCGGTTCTGGAATCCGACCGTGTTGAACGGGTTGGAGACGTCGCCCCAGCGGTCGGACGGATCGATGGCAAGCTTTACCCGGAAACCGCCGATGAACGCATCGTAGCGCTTCTCCTCGATGTTCTGGAACAACACCGTCGGTTCGACGGATTGGAGGTTGACCTTGATGCCAACGTCCTTGAGTTCCTTCTGTACGACCGTCGCGACGTATTCGCGGCGCTTGTTGCCGATGTTGTAATAGAGCGTAAACTCGAAATCACGACCGCCCTTGTCAAGGATCCCATCACCATTGGTGTCGCTCCAGCCCGCGGAACGCAGCAGCTGCCGGGACTTCTCCTGATCGTGGGGATACGGGATCAGGTCGTGTTTGATCGCCCAGCGGAAGATGGGAGAGAAATCCGTCACCGCCAGTTCCCCGTAAGTCCCCAGCTCATGTTCCATGATCCCCTTGCGGTTGATCGCGTAAGTGAGAGCCTGACGAACCCGTGCGTCTCCGAACAGGGGATGCGGTTTGATGTTCTTCTTTCCGCTGTTATGATACTCTTCGATGTCGATGTTCATCCAGCCGATGTACTCATAGCTGCGCGGAGGAAGCGTCTCGAGTCGAATATTGGGATTGTTCTCCTGGATGTCCTTGACATCGTCTGGATACACGGGGCTCATGACATCGACGGTGCCCTTTTTCAGTTCCGTCAGGCGCGTCGTGGGCTCGGAGATGATGCGGAAGATCACGCGATCGAGTTTGGCGGGATACGGCAGTGTGCATGTCGGATTGCGAACAAGATCGATCTGCTGCTGATGCACCCATTCATCCAGCTTGAAGGGTCCGGCACCCACCGGATGCTCGTTGGCAGGATTCGCCCGGAGGGTTTTTCGATCGGCATTCCGATAAATGTGCTTCGGAATCGGATGCAGATTCAGGTGAAACAGCTGCAGGGGATACCGTTTCGCAAAATGAAACACCATGGTGCTGTCGTCGATGATCTCGATGCTTCGGTTCGGATCGAACTTGCCGTCCGTGAAGATCATGCTCTCGACGTAATTCCGACGGGGACTGGCGACCTCGGGATCGCCGTAGAGGGAGAAGCTGAACTTGATATCCTCCGGTGTAATGAGGATCCCGTCCTCCCAGCGGACATCGGTCCGCAGATGGAGAATCATATCCAATCCGTCATTGGCGGATTCCCATCGGACAACAAGCCCGGGATCATACTGCAGACTCCCGTCGCGCGGGTCGAAGGAGACATCGAACATCATCGGATAGATGTTCCCCTGGATATCCCCGGAAGTCGCGGAGCCCGAGACAATGGGATTGAAGGTATCCGCATCTCCGGAAAGAGCGACAACGGCAGTCTCGTTCATCGGGTCCTTTTCTCCGGATTTTTTCCCGCATGAGACAAACAGTCCGCAGCAGAGGACAGCGATGAATAGTAACCGTGGAGACATACAACCTCCGATCATCATGTATGGAAGAGTGTTTCGGGCTGTGGCTGACCGAGAGTATCTATGGAAAAAAAACAGAAAAGTACCGTAAAAATCAAATATCCTCATTCGAAATCGTGTTCAAACCAGTCGATCGCACGGTCTTCCGAGGGACGGCGTGCCCGATCCTCCAGGCGTTCCTTGAGCCGTTGGGAGAACTGTACCGCGGGGTCATACCCGTAATGCTTGAGCAAATAGTTCAGCGCGATGACCTCGGTGATGACTGTGACGTTTTTCCCCGGGAAAATCGGCAGGCGCACATGCGGGACGCTCACGCCCATCACGGTCACCTCGCGGGAATCCAGTCCCGTGCGCTCGTATTCCTTCCCGTCATCCCACTCCTCGAGATGCACGATGAGCTCGAGGCGTTTCTGGAAACGGATCGCACGAATACCGAACATCGAACGAATATCGATGAGACCGAGGCCCCGGATCTCCATGAAATGCTTTACCAGGTCCGTTCCCGATCCCATCAGAATGCCCTCTCCTTTCTGCGTGACCACCACGACATCGTCTGCGACAAGCCGATGGCCTCGCTCCACGAGATCCAGAGCGATTTCACTCTTCCCGATGCCGGAGCGTCCGATGAACAGTACTCCTACGCCGTACACATCAATGAACGCTCCGTGAATGACCGTCTGCGGGGAGAACTGATCATCGAGGAAATCGCTCATGTAGTAGTAAGCTTTCGTCGTCTCGTAACGAGAATAAAATACCGGGACTTCGTATTTGGTTGCGATATCAAGCAGTCGCGGTTCGAGGGCGGTATCGTTGGTGACCACGATGCAGGGAATGGTGAATTCGAACAACCGCTCGAAGGCCTCGGCGCGCGCATCCTCGTCGAGAGATTTCAGGTACTTCATTTCCGTATTGCCGAACACCTGTACGCGATGGTAGGTGAACAACCCGACATAGCCGGCAAGCGCGAGCCCGGGACGGTGGAGATCTTTCTCGACAATCTCCCGATTGCTTTCATGCAAACCGTTCGCGGAAATCAGCTGAATCCGCTCCCTGTTCTTTTCGAAAAAATGAGCAACGCTGAGACTCTTTCGCTCGATGGTTTTGAGATTTTTGAGGGGATCGCTGCGTTGGGGCATGGCGGGTACAAAAAGTGGGCGGATAGTCCGCCCACAAAATACAACGACTGGAATGAACGATCAATTACAGGCCGCGTCTTTTCCCTTTATACTTGAGCAGCTGCCGTTCCAGTTTTTCCACCGCGTTGTCGATGGATTTGTAGAAATTCTCGGATCGCTCAATTGCGACGAGCTTGGTGCCGTGGACCGCAAGATTGATTTCGGCGATCTTGACGGAATCTTTCGGCCTCTCGTAGCGAAGAATGATATCTCCCTTGACGATGCCATCGTAATATTTCTTGAGCGTGGACACCTGCTGCAGAGCATAATGCTTGAGCCCGTCATGGGCTTTGAAGTGGCGTGCGGTGAATTGGACGTTCATGGTGACGCTCCTTTAATAGGTGAATCATGCTCGCGGATGCGCCTTGGCATACTCGCGCTTCAGGTGGTCGGTCGTGACATGCGCATAGATCTGCGTCGTCGACAGACTTTCGTGACCCAGCAGTTCACGGACTGCCTGCAGATCAGCGCCACGGTTGAGAAGATGCGTCGCGAAGCTGTGCCGCAACACATGCGGAGAACACTGTTTCAGGTCACAGACCGCCCGAAGATGGTCGTGGACAATGCTGTACACACTTCGGCTCGAAAGCCGTCTGCCGCGGTTGTTGAGGAAGAGCGCGTCGGTATCCGCCGGAGCGGCATCCGTCCGCGCTTCCCGATCTCGTATATCGAGATATCTGCGAAGGGCGGCCGTTGCCGGTTCGCCCAGGGGAAGGATACGTTCCTTTCTCCTCTTGCCCAGCACACGCACGATGCGCGCATCAAGCCGGAGGTCTCTTCGGTTGACACCGACCAGCTCGCTGAGCCGCATGCCGGTGCTGTAGAACAGTTCGAGGATCGCCGCGTTGCGGGCTCCCTCCAGGGAGGTAGTATCCATGGAACGCAGCAGAACGGCCAGCGATTCCTCGTCGATGAATGTAGGAAGTGTTTTCTCGATCCTGATGGACTGAAGTTGAACGGTCGGGTCGACCGCGGTGTACCCCCGCTGTTCCGCGAAACGGAAAAAACTCCGCAGGGAGGTGACGTTGCGGCTGATGCTGCGCCGCGACAGACCGCGTTCGACCAGCGCACCGAGCCAACCGCGGATCGTATTCCGGTCGATGGCGTCAAGCTTCACCGTATCCGTTTCGGCGATCTCACACAGCCATGCATGGAATGCGGTCAAATCCCGTGCATAGGCCGTCACTGTATGGTGCGATGCATTGCGCTCCACGACGAGATACTCGCGGAAGCGCTCAATGGTCTGCTTCATGCGGATCCATCCTATGCCGCTGCGATCTGGGACGGATCGAACGGCTCAAGATCCTTCGTGAATTCTTCCTTGCAGGCAGGACACTTCAGGAATTCACCTTTTTTCTGGGTGTACTTATGAAGAAGATAGGAATTTTTACATGAAGGGCAAGCCTTCGGTATCGGCTTGTCCCATGACGTGAAATCACAGTCGGGATAACGCGTACAGCCGTAAAACGTCCGTTTCGTCTTTGTCATCCGTGCGACGACCTCACCCTCGTTGCATTTCGGGCACTTGAATCCGAGTGTGATCGGGCGCGTGTACCGGCATTCCGGATAGTTCCCGCAGCCGATGAATTTTCCATAACGGCTCTGTTTGAGAAGCAACTCCCCGCCACATTCGGGACAGGGATCGTCGATTTTCATGCGTTCCGCTTCGCCGGGCAGTGGCTTTGCGTTCTTGCATTCGGGATACCCGCTGCAGGCCATGAATTTTCCGTTCCGCCCCCAGCGGATGATCATCGGACGCCCGCATTTTTCACAGGTCTCTTCCGTTTCCTCCTGCAGCTTCGCCTCCTCGGGTGACACACTTTCGAGAAGGTCGACGAACGGATGGTAGAAATCATTCATGACCTTGAGATAGGTCGCTTCCCCGGAAGCGATGGTGTCGAGCTCTTCCTCCATGCGCGAGGTGAAGTCCACATTGAACAATGATCCGAAGTACGTGGTCAACAGTTTGTTGACATCCATCCCCAATGTTGTCGCGTGCAGCCGGCGATTCTGCTGTTCCACGTACCCGCGATCCTGAATCGTGCTGACGATCAGTGCGTAGGTGCTCGGTCGGCCGACGCCGTTGGCCTCCAGCTCGCGCACAAGCGTGCTTTCCGAATATCGCGGGGGCGGCTTTGTGAAATGCTGATGCGGATCCAACTGCTGCGGAATCATTTCGTCCCGCACGGCCAGTCCCTCGGGAATCACCGATTCCTCCTCATTTTCATCCGTCCCGTTTTCACCGGCAAAATCGTCGTACACCTGCAGAAAACCACGAAATGTGTAGGTGGAGCCGACGCCCTTGAATTCGTACGGGCCACCGGCGACGAGGACGGTTTTCTGGAGCATTTTTGCGGCTTCCATCTGACTGGCGACGAAACGCTTCCAGATCAATTCGTACAGCGCATACTGGTCTTGACTCAGGAAACGGCGGATGCGTTGGGGGGTGAAGTCCATCGAGGTGGGTCGAATGGCTTCATGTGCGTCCTGTGCGCTTTTCTTCACCTTGAACTGGCGCGAGGATGCGGGGACGAATTCCGTCCCATACTGTTCGGCGATATGACCGCGGACAGCCTGCAGCGCTTCCCCGCTGGTCCGGGTGGAGTCCGTACGCATGTAGGTGATAAGACCGACGGCTCCCTCCTCCCCGAGTTCAATGCCCTCATAGAGCTGCTGCGCGGTACGCATCGTGCGCTTCGCGCTGAAGCGCAACCGGTTGGATGCCTCCTGCTGGAGGGAACTTGTGATGAAGGGAGGTGAGGGGGAACGGGAGATCTCCTTCGACTGGATGTCGGCAATGCTGTATTGCTGTTTCCGGAGTTGCTCCAGCAATGAGGAGGCAGTCGCCTCGTCGGGGATAAGCGGGACTTCTCCGTTTGCTTTCACCAGTTTGGCATGCACGCTGCCGTCGCCGGGCTTCCGGAACTCCCCGGTGATCGTCCAGTATTCCTCGACGACGAAATCCGCAATTTCCTGTTCGCGCTCGCAGACAAGACGCAGGGCGACGGACTGCACGCGGCCGGCACTGAGCCCTTTGTAAATCGTCTTCCATAGAAAGGGGCTCACCTTGTAGCCCACGATGCGGTCCATCACACGGCGGGCCTGCTGGGAGCGCACGAGACGCTCGTCGATATGCCGCGGATGCTTCATCGCTTCCTCGATGCCGCTTTTGGTGATCTCGTTGAAGAGCACGCGGTAGAGTTCCTTCCCGTCGAGTTGCTTCTCCAATTCCCGGGCGATATGCCATGCGATCGCCTCCCCCTCGCGGTCCGGGTCGGTTGCGATGTAGATACTGTCCGCCTTTGCCGCACGCTTCTGGAGTTCCTTTATCACGTCCGCTTTCCCTCGGATAGTCACATAGCGTGGCTCGAAGTCGTTTTCCAGATCGACGCCGAGGTCCTTGGACGGTAGATTCTTGATATGCCCGACCGAGGCTTCCACCCAGAACTTCTTCCCCAGGTATTTGTTGATGGTCTTCGCCTTGGACGGCGATTCGACGATAATGAGTGATTTCGACATGGCTCACTTTTGATGGACAAAAGATGCGTAACGATTGGCGCAAGGACAAGACCGGACCGCCCGCACGTTGCGTCCGCGGGGGATGAACGAAAAGGCGGTTTCTTTCAGTGTATGGTGTCCTTGCTGTTGAGCATAAGACGGCTGCCGATACGATTGGAATCGTCATAATCGAAGATGATCGATGCGATGACGGATTTCATCTCATCGATGCCGACCAGACCAAATCCCGCCATCATGATGCGATCGATGGCGAGTTCAATATCCATATCGTCGAGAAGCCCCAGTTCGCGCAGCTCGAGCAGATAGCCCCGTGCTTCTGCCGTGATGACAGAACGCTCGGAATCATGCAGAACGCGATGTGAGTGCGGCAGTCTCCTGTTTCCCTCCGAGAGGATGTTATCCCCGAGATGAATCTTGTCGAACAGCCAGCTGAAGGCTGTGCTGATCTCGTTTTGTGTATATCCTTTATCCGACAGCACGCGCAGGTCGATTTCACCGAGACGCTTGTCGGCCTGCATTTCGTGTATCAGATAGACGATGATTTCTACGATTCGTTCCTGCATTTCCTTTTCAGGATATCCGTGATGACTTCCGTTGGTGAAAAAGTAGTCCTTGCCCGACCGAATGTCAAGTCAGGCATTCCTCCGGTACTCCGAAAGGAATCGCCGGAGCAAAACGTCCTCCCGCTCCCTCATGCGTGCGCGATCTGTTTCGGCACGATCGTCATACCCGCACAAATGCAGCATGCCGTGGATGGCCAGACGGGTACATTCCTCGCGAAGCGGCACCCTGTATTCCCGGGCCTGGCGCCGTGCGGTCTCGGCACTGAGTACCAGTTCCGCCTCGAGGGGACTCTCTTCCAGGGGGAAGGTAATGACGTCGGTGCTGTAATCATGTTGAAGAAAGCGCTTGTTCAGCATGCGGATTTCGGCGTCCGTCACGATGGCACAGGAAATCACGGCCTTCCGGATGCGCTCGGCCATGAGGGTGAAGCGAATGATCTCCTGAAACAGTTGCGCCCCGAGGGAACCCAGCGGGGCGCGAAATGCGATGGCGACCTCAATCTCCGGGTCGGACAGGCGGCTCTTCTTCATCGGAATCGTCCAGCATCAGTTCGGTGAGGGAAAGTGCGATTCCCGAGAGCATCACTTCGGGACCGAGTTTCGTGAAATCGCCGGAGAGCAGACTGCGGTCGACATTCGCATACAGCGAGCACCCCCCCTCGCGCTCGACGATGAGGCCGGACATCTTTCCGCCGCTTTCCGCGAAAAAGGTGACTTCACCCATCAGCTCACTGGTCACCACGCCACTACAATGCTGCAGCTGGAGGTTGCTGTTGGGAGTAAAAACGCTCACGAGCGTTCCCTCCTGGTCACCGATTGCGATCCGTGGGTAGATCTCGAGCGACACGTTCCGCTGCGGTTCACTGCCCTTTATCTCAAAGCGGTAATGGTTGCCGTAATGTTTGGCCTCCACACCGAGGATGCGGGCGATCTGTGCGATATGATCGTCAGTACATTCGAAGCTCATGCTGCTGCTCCACACTGTATGGGTTTCGTCCTGGGGCACTCCCGACTGCAGTGTACAGGAGACAAGGCGATTTGTTTCAAAATAGGGATTCCCTGGATGAATTGTCAAGAAATCGGGGAAGGCCGGGGTCGGAAGAACGAAGACGGGGATCGGTGACCGAAAGCCGGGGCCGGAGGCCGAAAGCCGGGGCCGGAGACCGAAAGCCGGGGTCGGAGACCGAAAGCCGGGGTCGGAGGCCGAAAGCCGGGGTCGGAGGCCGGGGTCGAAAACGGGAGGCCGGAGTCGGAAACGGGAGGCCGGAGTCGGAAACGGGAGGCCGGGGTCGGAAACGGGAGGCCGGGGTCGGAAACGGGAGGCCGGGGTCGGAA
>JAFGKR010000278.1 GCA_016928515.1 Bacteroidota bacterium
ACCTTCTGTTGAGCGCCGTACTGCGTGGGGGAAACCTCTTCGTCGTCACTTTCCCCGTAATCGTGGTCCGTCGGTACGAAACGGTCTATCACCAGTCGCGATATCGGGTTGACGTTGCTCGAATCGACGTACGGCGCGAACTCCAGATAGACGTTCCTGGATTCCGGAACGTATTGCATCTCCGTCACATATGGCCGATGAAATACGCCGGGCGATGACCAGATGGAAAATGTGTTTCTGCCAGGAGAGCCGTCGAAGAAATCCCCCGGACTCCCGTAGTACCCGGTACTCTCCCAGGTGACGAAATCGTTGTCCGCATCATAAATCCATACATTTCCGAATTGTGTCGAATCATACCACACACCCCATGCAAGAAAGCCACCGACTCCTGTCGTGTCGTGCGGATCCTGTGATGGATCTTCGTTGACGGCGATCACCCGGTCCCAGCCAACTGCTCGTCGGTTCTCAATGATAATGCATCGTAACAACGGGTCCGCATTCGTCGCCCATCCGACTTCATCCGGATGTTGATCGATCGGGATGACCAGCACATAGGGCGGTCCTCCCTCGAACGGTTCCTCGACAATCGGAAGATGGAAATTCGTCGTATCCAGCGGCAACGTAAGATTCAATGTATCGAGCCGGGCATCGGGAACGTAGTATCGGAGCCAACCGTATCGCAGTTTGTGCCAGGGATCCAGCATCGGGGGCGTAAAAGCGGCCTGTGGAGCGTTGTCACCCATGAGCGAATAGTGCCCAACCCCGCTCCGCTGGAATTCTTCTGCAAGCCTTAAGAGATGAAGATCGTCCGCTCTGAATGCGGCATGGAAAAACTCGTGAAAAAGAACCAAGGGATAATTGAACAACGACACTCCATCATACCCTGTATTTCCGCGTTCTGCAGAAATTGCAACGCCGATCTCAATCGAATCATTGACCGGATACCGTCCCCCGGTTGCGGTGTTGCCCAGGATCGTACCGGCATAGAGTACGATGACGGTTCCAAGACTGTCCCATGAGACATCGAGTGAATCGTTGGCTGCATCAATGGCAAGAGGAATGATGTATGAAGCGTTGATAAGGTTGGATTTCACCGTGTCGATGGTCAACCAGTTGACTCTGGCACGGGATGGATCGCCGGTAGAATCGGGTGTCACAGTATTCAGGAGTCCGTTCCACCCATTCCACGCACGATAGGGAACGATGGTATGAAGGCCATAGCTGTTGTCCTCCACATACCGCCGGAGGCTCCCGTACTGAAAGAACCCACTCTTTCCGTATGGCGCCCAGTCATCCGGAAAGGCTGTATCGGGATGGATGACCTGTCCCGACGGCTGAAAGATGATGTTCCAGTAATCCTCATACCGGTACTTGTGCTCGATCGTATCATGCGGTGCGGGTGGTGGTGTGAAGCCCACACTTCCACGGGAATCGACACTGTCCGGATAATCCTGGAATTGCACGAGAAGTATTCCCACGACGGTGGTGTCAGTCTGTTGGGCGAGGAGCGGAAGCGATGCTACCCCCCCCCCCCGGTGAACAGGATGCAGGCGATGATGAGGTGTTTCATGATCTCCTCGGGGATGTGGGAAATGTATGAGGACCCCGCGGTTTGCGGGGATATCATCCGCTGCGTGTCGCCTAATACTCAATGACAGTGAAAACCGATAACGGAATACTACAAAATCCGGAGCTCTGCGTCAATGTGCAACGGCCTCCCCGCTTTCCCGCCTCCCCGCTTCCTACCGCACCACCTGAAACTTCCGGTCCAGCATCTCCCCTTCGAAGGTCAGGACGCAGAAGTACGTGCCGGGGATCAGGCCGGTCGCGTCGACGGTGTGCCAGTAGAGGCCAGCGGATACGCGGCGGTCGAATTCCACGCGCACCCGGCGGCCGAGCACGTCATGGAGCACCATGCGAGCGTGTCCCTCGCGGGGAACGGACCAGCCGAAGACGGTCCCGTTCCGGACGGGATTCGGCACGTTGAGCTCGAGCGTGAATCCCGGTGTAAGATAATCATTCATCAGTACACGGTAGGATGTCCGCGCCACGCCCTCACCGGTCGCGGCGTAGAGATGGCCGTCCCCGCCGGGATAGAGGTCGTACACTTCGTGCGAAAACAGGCCGCTGTTGTACGGGGACCATGTCACTCCGCCGTCGCGGGATTCGAACACGCCGTTCTCCCGCGTGGATGCGTAGCAGTACACAGCATCCGGCACCACGAGTCCGGTCACCCAACTCCCCTCGAGATCTCCGGCTTCCCATGAAAATCCGTCATCGTCCGTGAGATACACGCCATCACCGAGCGTTCCGGCGAGGATGCGTCCCGAGCCATTCTCCGCGAGCGTCATGACGGCCCACCAGGAGGGACGCGACAGGCGCCACTGCATCATGTCCGCGCTGCCGAAAAACACTCCTTCCTCATCGCCCACGACCAGGCTGCCGTCCTGCCGCTCGATTATGGCCTCGATGTTGACGGTTTCGAGAGAGGACACCCGTTCCCAGCTCGCACCCCGATCCCGACTGAGATGCAGGCCGCTGACGCCGCCCGCCAGGATGCGTCCGTCACGAAGTTCGGCGAGGACGTGGATTTCCTTCGCGCCCAGAGCGAGAGGCGTCCAGCTCCGTCCAGAGATCCGTCTGAAAATCGGGACCTCGCAGCAGTGCGAGCGTTGTCCAACTCCTCCCGTCATCCGTGGAAACATACGCCTTGCCCCCGCTGCCGCAGAACAATGCGCCGCTGGAGTGCTCGAACAGCGGCGCGACATCTGCGAAGAGTGTGTCCTGCCATGTCTCTCCACCGTCCGTGGACCGGAGAAGCATCCCGCCGATTCCCGCGAACAGGGTTCCGGCTCCGGATTGATGGACGGTTCGCACGTCCACTCCTCCAAGCGCCGACAATTGCCAGCTCTGGCCGTCATCGTCGGAACGGAACAGTCCGGTCGACCCCGCGGCGTACAGTGCACCGGCGGAGCCATCGGCAAGATCATTGACAGGACCTCCCCACGGACCGAAGTCATTCTCCCAGAACACCTGTCCCTGCGCCACGGAAGCACAGAAACCGGCGAACAACAGAATCCGGATCACAAATCGCATACACCCTCCCGGTGATGTGAGACGTAACGGGCTGTCGTATGGACACAGGGCTGGGGAGGGGGTTACAAAGAGGCCGTTGGCCACTCCCCTCGCACCACACCCCGCTCGATGCGGTCGAGGCGGACCGGAAGCAACCGATTCTCCAGTCCCGGCTGATACGGTAGGGCGACGCGGACGTAATTTCCCGTGAATCCGCTGATCGTGCCGTCGTCGCCGGGCTTCTCGAGCAGCACGTCGAGCGTGCGGCCGAGCTGGGACTGATAGAATGCGCGGCGCTTTTTCTGCGACAGCGTGCGCAGCATGCGGCTGCGTTTCGTGCGATCCTCCGGCGCGACCTGGTCGGGGAGATCCAGCGCGTCGGTGTCCGGACGCTCGGAGTAGGTGAAGACATGCAGGTATTCGAAGGGGATGTCGACGAGGAAGCGGTACGCATCCTCGAAGCGCGCGTCGGTCTCTCCCGGCGACCCGACGATGACGTCGATGCCGATGCCGCAGTCGGGGATGGCCGTGAGCAGCGCGTCGATGCGCTCGCGGAAGCGGCGTGTGTTGTAACGGCGGCGCATCGCGCGCAGGACGGCGTCGCTGCCGGACTGCAGCGGGATGTGGAAATGATTGCACATGCGGTCAGACTCCGCCGTAAGGCGGATGATGTCGTCCGTCAGCAGGTTCGGCTCGATACTGCTGATGCGCATACGGAAATCGCCGTCGAGTTCGAGCAGCGCGAGAAGCAGGTCGTAGAGTGAATGCTCCGTCCCCGCGCCGAAATCGCCGACGTTTACCCCGCTCAGAACGATTTCTTTAAATCCCTGGTCGAGGATGCCCCTCGCGTGCTCGACCGTGCGCTCGATGCTCTCGCTGCGGCTTCCGCCCCTCGCCAGGGGAATCGTGCAGAAGGAACAGCTGTAGTCGCAGCCATCCTGTACTTTCAGGAAGGCGCGCGTGCGGTCACCCGGATCCGCCGCTGCGGCCGGACCGAATTCCGCGACATCGTCCACTTCCCCGACGACGATGCGTGGTCCCTGTTTGCGGAGCGAGGAATCGAGGTAGTCCATGACGCGGAATTTCTCGCGGGTGCCGAGCACGAGATCCACGCCGTCGATGGACGCCAGCTCCTCCGCCCGCAGCTGCGCGGAACAGCCGACGACCACGACATAGGCGTGCGGAGAGCGCCGCAGCGCCTGGCGTATGTACTTGCGCGCTTCGGCATCGGCCTTGTTCGTGACCGAGCAGGTGTTGATCAGCACGACGTCGGATTCTTCGTGGAAATCCACGACATCAAATCCGGCATCCGTGAACTGTTCGCGGAGCGTGGCGGTCTCGGTGTAGTTCAGCTTGCAGCCGAGAGTATGGAAGGATGCGCGTCTGGTCATCCTTTAAAAAAGGAAAAATTCGCGGAAATGGAAAGGTGAATCGGTGCCGCTGAGCGGTGTCCGTCCGGCAAGCCGGCTCGCGGGCACAATTGCGTGGGGATGCCGAAATGGAAAGGCAGGGATCGCGCCCTGCCTTTCGAAATTGACGGACTCCTGGTGAGCCTACTGATGCATGATTTGTACCCTGAGCGACCACGCGATGGCGAGGACATCCTTCTTCGTCTCCTCATCCATCCCGTGCTTGTCGAGCGCGGTCATAATATCGTCAACGACGTGCATATATTCTTCCTCACTGATATTCATCCCGCGGTGCGCGGTCACCATGTCACGCCCGGTATACACCTCCGGGCCGCCGCTTCCCATCCCGAAAAAATCGCATGTATGTTTTTTCACCTGTGCCAGCATTTCCGGCTGTTCGAGGTAGGGCCGAAAGCGTGCCGATACCTTCGGATTATTCATGTGCATCTCGACAATGTCATCGACGAGCGCGGTGATGCCGTCCGCCGCCCCAAGCCGCTGGTACAGTGACGTCAGCGTGGTGGTTTCCATGGCTCTATTCTCCTTGTGTGTGTTACGGGTGATTTGACAGGACTCTCCGGATACGGCATGCCGTGGGACGAAGGAACACCCGTCGGATAGCTGCAACGGGAATCGATGAGCGCCTGCCGCTTTTCCATAAGGTAGCGATCCGACGTCAGCCCGTCTAGCACGCATCGTTCAAAGGTTGGTACTTTTTGACCAGGCCGGAGGGAAAGAACCTTCCATCACTCAGGAAGCGCTTCCCGCATATTCCGAAGGGAGCATTCCGTACTTTTTCTTGAAACACTTGGAAAAATAGGAGAGGCTTCCGAATCCCGCCTCGAAGGCCGTTTCCGACACGGTCCCGAATCGTTCTTCGAGCAATGCGACGGCCCTGCGGAGACGATAATTCCGGATGAATCCCGCCGGGGAAGATCCCGTGAGGGTGGAGATTTTCCGATACGCCTGTGATCTGCTCATTCCGAGTTCCCTGCAGTAATCGGATACCCGCAAATCGGGTTCTTTCCAGACGGCGTCGAGCACATCCATCATGCGATGGACAAACGCATGTTCATCCGGTGCAAGCCAGACAATCCCTTCCCGAAGATTCATCCCCTGCCCATCGCCCGATGCGAGAGGCTTCAGAGACGGAGAGAGCAGCGCCTGCCTGTCCGGGGCAACCTCGCAGAGTCTCCTCGCACAGCGTACCGTTTCGCTGAACAGCGCCGTATCGGTGTACAGCGGTTCTCCGGCGCTGATGCCGATCCGGGGACAGAATCCGGCGCCCTGTGCATCCTTTCTCTCGGTTGCATCCGCTCCCTGAGCCTTTCCCTTCTGCAGCAGCGCATTTGCGCATCGTACGGCCTGCGAAGGGACGAAGAAGGAAGCGAGCGCTTCCCTTTCAGAACACTCGACCATGCTGCCGCCGAAATGCTGCACTGTCGTGCGGACGACATCCGAGCGCCGCATGATGGAATCCGAGGTGGTCATGCCTCCGCTACCGCCGAAATTGCATGCGCCGCGGAAGTCGATGCAGACGACGGCACGGTAAGCCGATTCGTCGATCAATGCATGAGAAGCAGACTCCCCGGCAGCGGATTGTGGATCGGTGATGCGACCGAGGAAGGACTCCACGACGTTGCTTCGCACCTCGATGATCTGATGCGGAACCAGTCCGTGGGCTGCGTCGTGCATGCGCCGCACTTCATTCGCCGAGGGCGCTTCGATCAGGCAGAATGCCGTTCCGCGCTCCTCGTCGAACCAGTAGGTGATCGCGCGGCAGTTGAAGCGATGCTGAATGTTCAGATCTTCCTGATGCGCGCGTGCAACGTCCCAGGCGGTCACACCGGGGACGTCATGACGATCCATGAACAAAGGCATACCATACTCCTACCGTGGAAGCTGCATTGGTGTCGCGGCACAGGTTCATATGCACACCCAGACCGCACACTGCCACACGCAATGGAACGCGATGCCACCGGCGGATGATCGGGGAGTCACGTCAGACGAGGGGAGCGATGAGACAAGATACTATTATTGCTATTTAATCTCAATAATATCTGGATTGGCACGTCGGTCCCATACGTGTCATGCTATGCGTCCGACTGAGGCGGACGGACGGAGCATGACGCACCCGTTATGCCGTCAATCCGTTAGCTGAAACGTCACGCTGACGCCGGCGCGGATGGCGATCTTGCCGAGGGCGACGCTGCCTGTGATGTCGCCGCCGTCGGAGGGGATGTTCTGCATCACGTTCTGCGACATGCCGCCCGCGCGACCGCGGCCCCAACCGGACCAATATCCCATCGGCGATCCGCTGTAGCTCTCGCTGATCTGCAGGGGACGCCCGATCGTCTGTCCCAGGGTGGCGGCCATTTTCTCCGCCTTTTCCTTTGCGGCAAGAAGCGCCATCTCGCGCGCCTGCTCGCGGTATTTCTTGTATTCCGTCGTCTGGAAATCGATGCCGTGGATGTAATTGACACCGGCATCCAGGGCTTCCGTCACGATTGCCTCCAACCGCTTTGGATCGGCGATCGTCACCGCGAGCGTGTTGCGGACGAAATACCCGATGAAATCCTCCTTTCGATACCCGTCGCGGTACCGGGGCTCGATCGAGAGCTGGTCGGTCTGGATGTCCTTGTCCG
>JAFGKR010000279.1 GCA_016928515.1 Bacteroidota bacterium
AAAAATCAAGACTGGTGAAAAATTCCGTCAAAAACCGACGCTTCGCGCGCTGCGGATTCGAAACTCGTCCCGACACGACGAAGACGGGACGTCGTGTCGGGACTCAGACAGTCGAATCCGCGGCCGCCCGCTCCGCTGGTTTTCGACGGAATTTTCCACAGGTCGGTTTTTCATTGTGATAGGAGCATGGGTTTAAGATGATCGCGGGGTCAGATTTCCTTCTCAGGTCTGGCATTCACGATAATTTTCCACCGACTGGATTTCGCCCCTCCCTCTGGGGCGGTCGTATCCAGCAGAACCTGACGAAAGGGGCGCCGGGACAGGACATCGTACACGTCGTCGGCTGAGCGCTCATGACCGAGTGACTGCAGCATCCACTGGGTGTATGCCGAGCGCATCGAGCAGTCTGTTTACTCGTTCATAAGCGTCGCGCATTCGCAAAGCCCGTTCGTCCAGATCTGAGATCTCATCGAAATCTGCAGCGGCAGAACGCGTTTCGTCGCTTCTACTTCTCTCGCCCCGTAGTCCGCTGCTGTTCCCATGCTTCCTCCAGTGCGTGTTGTAACAGGAAATCCGCCGCTTCCTCGCCGCGGCCCTTGTATGAAATCAGATCGAGGTACGTTTGTACCGGTGACGTCACCGGGATACCGCCCTCTTCCATTATTCCGAAAAACACCCCGTCGTCATATGGCTGCAACAACACGACATTGGCTCCCGAGGGGACGGGCTTGAGTCCACGCTCCTTGGCCACGATTTCGGGATCTGCATCGACGAACAGGAAGCTGCGATTCATGCGGACATGCGGCGCTATCCGCGCGGCAGCGGAGAACAGTCCGAGAGCGCAGCGAATCCCCTGCTCCCTGCACCAGAAGACGATATCCGCTTCCGTCTCCGCCGGCGCAGAGAGGGCATAGAACTCACCCATCGTGTTCCGCCGGAAGCTGTAATTCTCGGACCAGGCATCGAGCATGCGCTTTGGGGAACGCACGCATATCCGCCTGTCCTCTTCCATGATGAAATCTTCCTCCAGCATTCGTTTCTTGAGGCGCGACACCAATCCGTTGCTGACACCCGCCGCTTCCGCGATCTCCTGGACCTGCCACCATCTTGCGACATCCGAAAGCAGCACGCGTGCGATGCGGCTGGATTTCGGTGAAAACAGCGAACGGATGGGCCTGCGCATCGGATGCTGATTCTTCCTTCCGCGGATTTCCACGTAGGCACCGGGCTGCGGAAGCAGGCAGTTCCCGGCGCCATCAATGCAGCCGATGTCCTCCTCCCTGCAGACGTCCAGACCGTCATCACTCACGAATGGCGCGGCGAAGACGGGCAGGGATTCCGTTCCGCTGTACGCCTCGCGGTAGCTCCGCAGCCGCGGGGCCACGCGGCGTATCGTGCCGGGAAGACCGTCGCTCATGACCTCGATGAGGATCTCGGATTGACCGGAAGGCGTCTGGACCGTGCAATCCACATCCACCCTGCCGGCTTCCAGGCGAACACCCTGCCTCGTACTCAGCACCGTCCATCCTGGAATCCGGGCCAGGATTTCTTCCAGACTCGACAGGATTTCACGGATAATTTGCTGTTCCGTTGCCATTATATTTACCAATAGAGCTGTTTTACCATCTGGTAAAAGCTAATATATAGTAAATATTAGAGAATTGCAATCATTATTTTTTTATTTAAATTTATTTATCTGCAGCTAAATAGTAAGTTTCTTGATTCAACTCCGTGGTTTGGAGCTTAATAAATGCAGGCGTCAAGAATCGACAGGACTTCATCGAGCAGATCGTTCGAAGCCTGCCCGATGCGCCTGGCCTTGCGAGCGCGGTAATCGATGGACTTCACCTGTTCCACCATGACGAAGCCTTTCACGCTCGGGTCGTCGGTCACAGCGACGTGAAACGGATATCCCCGATCCGTGCCGGTGAGCGGGCACACGAATGCGAGACCCGTTTTTTCGTTGAACAGCGTATTGCTTACGACGAGAGCAGGCCGGCGTCCCTTCTGCTCATGACCGGATTGTGGATCGAAGCTGACGGCAATGATGTCTCCCTTCTCCGGGATATATGGTTTCATTTACCAGTCCTCGCGGCCGGTCGGTTCACCCCAGTCCAATTCCCCGGGTTTGAAATCCCCGGGAATGCGCGACACCAGATCCCGAAGGCTTCTTGCGCCGCGGATCCGTCTGGCCGGGGTGATCAGGATACGGCCATCCTCCGTGGTCACATCGACCTCGTCGCCCACGGCGATATTGGCTTCATCAAGCACCTGCCTTGCGATTCGCAGCCCCTGACTGTTCCCCCATTTTTGAATTCTGGTCACCATGTGCATGCCTCCAATGTATATCCGTAGTATAGCCAACGAGAAGGAGCGTGTCAAGGAGGAAATGCGGAACGCGAGCTCTGAACGTGGGAGCGAGAGAAGGAAACAGCTCGCGGCAGTGATCGCATTGTTACGGTCCCCCGGTTGCGGCTTATACGCCGGTCTGACGCAGCCGTTTCCTCATTTCCGTATCCGCGCATTTCTCACACCAGTATTCATCACCCGATATCGTGTACCCATCCGTTCCCAGCTTGATGATGACACTACAGCGTGAACATCGAGTGGGTTCGTACGACGGCGGATCGGGCATTTTCTCGAAGTTGTACTCGTTGGTCCCATACCAGGCGACCATCTCAGGCTCGAAATCCGAGCGGCACTCGGGGCAGGTCTGCCACTTCCCCCTGTGTCCTTCCGCGAAATGGTGTCCGCACAGTGTGTACCGGCGATGGTTGCGGGAGCAACTGTTCCTGGCGTACGAAAACGGCACATACTCGTGCTCGTCGTCGCAGATCCAGTTCCCACAGCATTCCGTCTTGATGAGATTCCCGGTCTTGCCACATAGGCCACAGCGCGGCACATCGGTCATCTTCTTCGTCGGTGTCATAAGTCTCTCCGTTTTTCGAGTCGTTCTACCTTCAACTGCTTCCGCGTATCGCTCATCTTGAGCAGCCTTTCAAGCCAACGCCTCACGGACGACTTCGGGATGACGCGCAGCGATAAGGATCAGTGTACGGGCCGCTCCAGAAGGCGATCGACGACCCTGTTCCCATTCCTGGAGCGTGCGAATGGAAATGTTGAGCACTGCGGCAAATTGAGCTTGAGACAAACCGGTCTTCTGACGGGCCTGGACAACGTCATTCGGCTCGATTTTCGTGACCCGGGCAGCCTGGTTCGCTTTCATTTCGCGCACCGACTGCAGAAGCTTCAGACCGAGCGCCTCACCGGATGAAATGCGCTTGTGGGGTGTGTTACGTCTCGTCATGTTCTATTTCCTTTCGGATTTCCTTGAGAATACTGCTCGGGATAGTGTCTCTCACCAGGGATTCCATCACCGGCCGCGGGATTCGCGGCGAGCCAGAGCAAAAACTCCGTACGTTCGTCTTCGCTCCAGAGCTTGTCGGCCATCGCTACGAAGGTCGGAGTCTCGACAATGGTGTACATGAATGAAACCTACGTCATTGACGGACACCACGCAAGGTATTTTACGAGTGCGGTTATCGATGGACTTCACCTGTTCCACCATGACAAAGCCTTTCACGCGCGGGTTGCCGGTCACAGCGACGTGAAACGGATATCCCCGATCCGTGCCTGTGAGCGGGCACACGAAGGCGAGACCCGTTTTTTCGTTGAACAGCGTATTGCTTACGACGAGAGCAGGCCGGCGACCCTCCTGCTCATGGCCGGTTTGTGGATGGAAGGTGACGGCGATAAAGAAAGGAAGCAAAGAAAAATCAAAAAGGAATTTTTCACAGGTCGGATTTTCTTCTGGATGGACATGGAGACATGGCAATCCTCAGCCTCAGACAAAATCGCAATACTGGAATCAATCGAGCAGTGGCATGAAGCTGTTCATGACAAGCTCAAACGCTCGCCCGATGTCGTATTCGGTATCAGACCGGAGCAGCGGATCCATGTCGGCCCTGAATCCCGTGTCGGCCATTTTTTCCGCAAGGTTCTGCTCGAAATGCGTCCGGCTGATGGATAGCCCCTGGGAATCAATGTAGAACCTGAATGCTCTGACGATTTCCGCAGGATCAGGATGCAGCAGTTCATGTGCATGGAATATGTCGAACAGATCCCTGCCTTTGCGTCGCTGGTACAGTGCCCGAAGTTTCGTCCCCAGCAATTCTTCCACACTGTATGTGGTCACGTCGCAGGTTTCGCTGAACCAGGGAGAGTCAACAGCCTGACGTACCTGCCTGAATCCGGACAAGGAATCGTGCTCGCGTCCGTTGATCTCGATTTTCACCCGGGCATTGATGACCGGCTCGATTTCCGTCTCGAAACGGTAGTACAATGTGAACATCATGTCCCCCTGTTTTCGCTTCGGTTCACCGAACACGGGATCCAGCACCTGCCGTATCCGGTCTATCAGCGGACCAATCGGACCCGCATTCCGCTATCCTCGGAATACCGGACTGCCGGGGCCAGATACAGCTTGTGCAACGCGGTCCCGCCCCGAAACGCGAGTCCTTCCCTCAATTCGTCGTCGCTGAAGATCATCACGAACATGCGCATGATGACAAGATCCTGTTCCACCTGTGCATCGGAAGACCAGGGGGCGCTCGAGCGCCAATGATCGATATACGCGCGTGGTATCAAAACTCCCTCTCCGGTATTGTGTTTTCGATAATCTTCCACCGACTTGATTTCGCCCCTCCCTCTGGGGCGGTCGTATCCAGCAGAAC
>JAFGKR010000280.1 GCA_016928515.1 Bacteroidota bacterium
AATCATGACGCGCGCGGAGGACTGGGGTATACTGCCTCGCCCCGCATCGTCGACAACAGCAAATACCCGGCGCAGTTCTGGTACGATTTCTTCTTCAAGGAGGAAGGACACATCTCACATCCCGACAGCCTGACGCATCTCGATGTCTGGTACGGTGGTTGGGCCCCGTACCAGCTCGGAAGCCTTACGCGGTGGTGCAGGGAAAACAGCTACGGTCGCCACCGCATCGAACCGTATGCAGCGAACGGCAGGGACGGAATTCTCAACACCATCGATTCGACCGGCAGGATCGAGTGGATTCGCCTTGATACGTCAAAATCCCAACTCATGGATCCGCAATCCATGGATAATCCACTTGCGATGGCAACTCTGGGTAAACTGACAACGATATTCAGTGGCATGCCTGATCCTCCGCACACCGCGTGTGATGTCATCATCATCGTGTATGCCGGATTGCGGTCCGCAACATATTACAGCATGGAGCCTCCCGGTTTCGCTGTCGTTCCCGAGAAAACCCCGTGCGGCGCATTGTACGAAAATGCGATCCTGAACCTGGAAATGCATGGTGTGGCGCACGAGTATATTCATGCCGCAAGTCAGGACATTCTCGATTCAGCTGCACATACGAGCGAATATATTGAGGACTACGGATATGATTACAATAGTGGGGATTCCACACGTTCCCGCTGGCTGGGTTTCACGGCCATGTACAATCATGGACTTCCGAACAAGCCGGTGCATCTGGATCCGTGGGCGAAACTGTTGCTCGGGTGGATCGATTACCAGATTCTCGACGAAGGAGAGTATTTCGACGTCTCGCTTCCCATCATCGCACAACCCGCGGACGGGGTGGTTCCGCATGTCCTCATCATTCCCATCGACGTGCCGTGGACCGCGGAGGAACCGGACTGGTACCGCGGTCATTACCTGATCATCGAGAATCGGCGTCGCATCGACAACAGTTTCGACATGACGCTGACCGATGCCTCTTCACCGGGCGGAATGATCGTCTGGGAATACAACGAGGCGCTGATCCAGGATAAGCGGGGCGGTCTCACGGTTGTGGAAGCCGACGGAGCATATGATATGAAATTCCTGGACCAAGCGTGGATTCGTTCACAGCTTCCGCAGGGGACATCCCTCCCTTACTCTCTCCTCGACCCGAAACCGGATGATCTCTGGAGTGAGCCCGCGGTGCTTTCCACCTGGTCGCAGCATCTGCTCGGCATGCTGGATCCGACGACGATGACGAATCAGGACTATAATCCCGCCGCGGTGCACACGCTCCCCCGGCAGATCACGATTCGTTTCGGTGAATACGGCACCGCGAGTGATGAGAATGTCATCCCGTATATCGCGGTGGGAAGTCCGACGACGAACACGCCGCACGCCATGAGCAACAATAATCAGCGCAAGCTGCTCATGCACGACGACCGGCTGACCTTCGTCGCGATGTCGGATTTGTCGGGTGATATCGCGCAGGGAACAATCACCGTGTTCGAATCGAACGATGCAGGCGAACACTGGACCGGAATGCACCTTCTCAACGACATCAATGTGTGGCGGGATGAAGGCGACGTGGGCTGGGATCCCGAGGAACCCGATCCGGAGAAACAGGATGTCAATCGCTGGCGTTCGTCCATTGTCGACAGCGGCGCGACGTCCCCCGCAATCACCCGGATAGAAGATTCGTGGGGCGTCGTCTGGCAGCGAATTGAAGGAAGCGGATATTCACGGCTGTTCTTCAGTGCGCCGGAAGCTTCAAGAGTGGATCTCGCGGGAGGGAGCATCGCGCGCGCGAACGACACACTCACGCCCGTCATTGCCTGGGGAAGGTACAGTCCGGTTGACAGCGCCAGCATCCTGAAGGTCGTGTATTGTACCGATGACGGTCTCGCGGAAGTCGTGAGCACCGACGGCGGAACGAGCTTCGATTCCCCCTCGCTGATCGCGGGAACCAGCGCTGCCTCGATTCATCCGTCCCTAGCCATGAGTGCGGATCATGAGATTCTTGTCTACGAGGAAGGTGAAGAGATTTTCGGCATCATCGACGGTGCGACCGCAGTGAACCTGAGCGCAATGCATCCGGAATTCCTGCGCAATATGTCTCCCTCCGTCACACTCACCGGCAGCACGGCGCATGTCGTCTGGACAGCGGAGGTGTATGATGAAATTCCTGAGTGGGGAGATATGCACCACCACATAAAACCCGCTCATAAGGTGTTCGATTTCGAAGCCGGTCCGGATTCGAATGTGGCGACCTTTCTCAGCGTCAAATACGGACGCCTGGAAGAGGCCCGGTCTCCTGTGATCGCGACAAAATACGCGCAGGGTAATCCATTCGAGGCGGTGCTGATGTGGAGCGTGTCGGACGATGAGGAGGGCGCGCGCCTGCGCTACAACGAATTCGCCTGGAATCCGTCATCCGGTCAGTACCAGTGGGCGGATAAATCGACCGAATCCGCGCTTTCCACCCAGCCGACCTATCACCCGGCCATCGCGGGGGACGACGGAGAAATCCGCTTCGTCGTCACGCGGGGAGAGGATATCCCCTTTCGCATCGAATGTGCGGCGCCTTCGCCTCTCGTCCCGGATCCCTTCGTCGGGGAAAATGAAGTGCTCATCCATGTGCTCGACCTGATCGACTCCACATGGCAGGAACGGGTCAGGATGGAGGACGTCGTTCATTTCTCCGAGGTCGGCGTGGTGATCGGCAGGGCCGGCAATGCGGGCGTACCCTTCGCGGGCTTCGACGGTTCACATGACGGACCGCCGTTGGCGGTGCTCTCGCTGTCGGAAGAGATCCTGCTCCAGGAACAGGATGCGCTCAGTTGGACCCTGCACGTGCATCGCATGCCGACGAATCACTTCTTCGATACGACCGCGTTTCGCGTCGACATGTATGACGCACTCGACTCGACGGTGATCGCCGGCAGCAGTACCATCCTGATTCCCTTCGACAAGCTCGACACGACATTCACGGTTGCGCTGCAGCTTCCGCCTTCGCATTATCCCGTCGCACCGGTGCGACTCTCGCTCAACGTCAGCGGCGACGCACACGACAATGGGATGCGCTACTATACTGCCACGAAGCACATATACACGACATCCGACGTGCGCAAGCGGTCGCACTGGAATCACGAACCGGCAGCAGTTGCCGCGGAAGCGCCATCGATCGAGGTCTTCCCCCAACCGGCGGGAACGACATTGCAGCTCATTCATCGGATGGAAGCTTCCGCGCGTGCGATCGTGACCTTGCATGATCATCTCGGGCGGCTCCTCCGGCGCGTCGCCGCGGTCGCGGACGGATCCGGAGTGCTTCGTATGCGGCTCGACGTCGCGGATTTGCGATCCGGTATGTACGATTGCAGAATCAGTACGAACGGACGGAGCACAAGACGCATGGTTTCGATCGTTCGATGAGTCGATATCGGCTTGGGGAGGCGCAACGGCGTCTCCCCTCGCCACTGCAGGTACCAGCAGACATTTTTCGCCTCCCAGCATCACTCGCATCGATCACCGAGTACTTGAAAATGAGAGAACAATGAAGCGCAGAATAAAATATACCGCATTTCTTGCAAGCGTGATTCTCCAGATCACAAGCTGCTTCCTGCAGCCATCACAAGTATGTGCACAGGAACAGGTGGCAAGCCTCCCCGAGGCGAAGCTCCTTTCTGATCATCTCACCGCTGCCCGGGAACGCTTCATCGAGAATTCCGGACAATACCCGCGGAGCATTCGATTCATTGCGCCACATGCCGATGGCTGCCTGGTGTTTTTCGATGACAGAGTCGAGTTCCGGAAAACCATCCGGCACACGAGCGATGTGGACGACCGGTATGATCAGGAAGGTACGACCCCGTTCATGTCGAGAAAGGTCCAGCGAATTGCGAATGATGCCGTATCTGCCCGGCACAGCGTTCACACCGATACGGTACTGCTGTTCGATACGGCGCATTCCCTGGAGGGTCGCGGCCTTCGGACAGAGCGCATCCACTACTTCGGGAGCGCCGCCATCGGCGAGAGAGTAACGAACATACCAACATGGGATACCTTGATGTATTCCGGAGATACAGGAAACATCTCAGTCTCCTTCGACAGTGGAGATGTCCTATTTGAACATATCGATGGACTCAACGACCAACTGTACCGATTCGTCTGGAGATCCGCCTCCCATTCCAGGATTAGTGATGATTCGACCCCGAAAGCCCAAGAGAATTCTCCCGCACCTCCTTCAAACATGGTTTACAGCACATTGCTCGGTGGGAGTGATACTGATGGAATCACCACTGTAATCCAAATCAGTGAAGACAGAGTCGTGCTTATCGGTACGACCAGTTCAAGCGATTTCCCCACCTCGGAAAAGGCATACAGTGACTCCCTGCAGGGTGATCCCTCCTCTATCTACTCAAGGGATGTGTTTATCACATGCTTGGATATCATAAGAAATGAAATCGTTTTCTCGACCTTTTTCGGGGGATGGGATCTGGAATCGCTCAAAGCCGCTGAAATTGATCGCGACGGAAACATCGTCTTTGCAGGCAATACATGGTCCGACGATCTTCCCGTCACGCCCAACGCCTGGCAGCCGCGGCACCGGGGTAATGGCGACGGCTATATTGCTGCGTTGGACTCGACCGGCTCCGAACTCATCTTCTGCAGTTATATCGGTGGGTCGGGAATCGAAAACCTGTGGGACATGCACATTGACGCTGCGGGCAATATCGTTATCACCGGATTGACGGACTCCTGGAATTATCCGACCACACCCGGAGTCGTGCAGAGCAGATATGGAGGCGGCGAA
>JAFGKR010000281.1 GCA_016928515.1 Bacteroidota bacterium
ATGGCAAGATTGTGCTGTCGTGCGTGAAAGGGATGGTTGTCAGGTGTCAGAACGTCGAATCGGCCACGAATATCGTACAGTATGCGACTGTCAGAGGTCAGATTCAATGGGATTTGGCATCACTGCATCGGAGCGGAGGAGATCGGAGGGCAGAACCATGTCCTGGTGACGGATTTTTCCGCCGTGCAGGGCGGCGAGGTACACGCTCATGGCGGCAGCAGTGACGATGAAGATGTAGGCGACCTTCTTTCCTCCTTTGTACTCGTGCTTGAAGCGGAGGAAAAGACGCCAGAGTCCGGCTGCGGTAAAAACCCATACTCCAATATTCGCATAGCGAAGATGGTTTTCCAGTGACGCGGCCGCGTGTTCGAGACCCGCGTTGTATGTCCCGGCAAGATTCCCCGTCAGCACACCCAGCAGGAGGAAAGGGAGCGCCGCGATCATGAGAAGGAAGCCTGTTTCCTCGAAACGCTTCCGGGGCAAGAAGAAATCGATGATGTCGAACGATGCACTGCCGATGGAGAAGGCCACGGCGAAATGGACGATGAACGGATGCCAGGATGCGAGGATTTCAAGCATGGTCAGCCAGGGGATGAGAATGCATTTCGGATGTGATGGATAACCGCTTCACCGCGGACGAACTCCACCGTCATAACATCGAAACGGCAGAGAAGTTCACCCAATCCCTGAATGTACATCCACCCCCGGGCAATCCGAAGGATCTGTCGTTGCTTGCTCGGGGTGATTGAATATTCCGCCGCGCCATACCATCCATTGGAGCGGGTTTTTACCTCTACGAACACCGTATATTCTCCGTCGCGCGCGATGATATCGATTTCGCCCGCCTTCCCGTAATGGAAATTCCGCTCGAGAATGCACCAGCCCTCATGCTGCAGAAGTTCCGCCGCCGCCTGTTCTCCTCTCCGTGCGAGTTCCTGCCTTTTGTCGCTCATCGCATGCTCCCTGTTGTTTCGTCAGTGACTTGACTGTGAACGACCGGCGGTGCGCCTCGCAGGGACCATGCAGACACAATGCTTCGATATGCGCCTTCGTCGGATAGCCCTTGTGCCGGGCGAAGCCGTATGCCGGGAAGGCCGCGTCGAGTTCGCACATCAGCCGGTCGCGCTCCACCTTGGCAAGAATGGAAGCCGCCGCAATGCTGAAACACAGCGCATCGCCTTTGATGACGGTTTCGAACGGCAGCAGGGGATGGTGGAAACGGTTGCCGTCGACCAGCAGGAAATCCGGCGCGACAGATAACGCTTCAATCGCCCGGTGCATCGCGAGAATGCTCGCCTGCAGGATGTTGCGCTCGTCAATCTCCCGCGGCGATGCCGCCCCGATTGCCCAGGACCGCGCCGCCCCCATGATGCGCGCGGCGAGGTGCTCACGCTGCGGCGCCGTCAATGTCTTTGAGTCGCCGACACCGTCGATGCGGACGGACGGATCGAAGATCACCGCCGCCGCGATAACCGGTCCGGCGAGCGGACCACGTCCCGCTTCGTCCACCCCCGCGATCGCATACATGCCGCGGGCGATGAGATCGAATTCCCTTGTGCTGAAACCGTTCATGACATCGTGCTCCCAAGGAGAATCGCTCCGATACCGGCAAGCATGTCGTATTTCAGCAGTGTGCTGAGCCGCGACAGGTTGCCGGTGGACCGGTCGTTCCACATCGCAAAAAGCACATACGCGAGCACACAGTCAACACCAAAGAAAACGACCCAGAAATACACGGGATGGTAGATGTCCAACGCGGCAGGAATCATGGTCGCCCCGATGACCACGGCGATGAGGAAGGTGACCAGCAGCAGAGCAGGACCTTCGCCGACAATGAGGGGGAAGGTGCGGATCTCGCCCTTGCGGTCGCCGCGCATGTCTTCGACATCCTTGAGGATTTCGCGCGCGATATTGAACAGAAAAGCGAAGACGGCAGGGATGATGCCGGCTTCGGGACGGCCGAACACCACCGCGCCGAAGAGAAAAGCCGCGCCGGTGAGAATCCCGACGGCGACATTGCCCACAAGCGGGATACGCTTGAAGATGGTGCTGTACGCGTGCATCAGCAGCAGGCTTGCGCCGACGATGAGCATTGCCGCGTTACCGAGCGGAATACTCAGCGCGACCGCGGCGGAGGCGCAGATCATCGCCCAGACCGTTCCCTGTCGGCGCGTGATGACGCCGGAAGCGATGGCGCGCTGCGGTTTGTTGACACGATCGATCGTAACGTCGTACACGTCGTTGATGATGTTTCCCGCGGATCCCGCCAGCATACCCGCCAGGCCGGTGAGGAGGATGCGCTGCCAGTCCGCAGCCTCCGCACCCGCGATGACGCAGGCCGCGGCGATCCCGATGAAAGCGACGACCGCATTTACCGGACGCATGAGCGAAAGCAGTCCCCGCAGTCGCTGTGCGGTCGAAGGAAGAGAGGATGCGGAAGTATCAGAAGGCATTGATCAATCCGAAATGAATCTTTCCGTCGGAGAAACCGTCACCTTCGCCGAGCGCGTAGCTCACGCCCATGATGCCCAGCGCGGTTTCGATGCGTCCGCCGATGCCGTAGCCGCCGCGGAAGACGGAGAATTCCTCTCGGCCGCGGTTGCTGTCGGGGGATTGGTAAATATAGCCAAAATCGTAAAAGATGAAGGCAAAGGTCCGGCGGCCGAGACTGTAGCGCAGTTCGGTGTTGATCCAGCCGAAACGTGTCCCGGTGAACTGCTCCTCCCGGTAGCCGCGCAGCGTGTTTGCGCCACCGACGCGGTAGAGGTCACTGACATCCAGCTCGTCGCCGGTGAGTTCGCGTCCGTGCAGCACGACAGCGAGCACCGTGCGTGCGAGCAACTCCTGGTGATATCCCGCATCCACCTCGATGCGCTGGAGGAAATCCGTGATCTCCTCGCCTGCTGCATTGGTGAAGCGCTTGTCGCCACCGCTGTAGGCATTGCGGAGAAAAATGCCGGATCGGGGATTCCACACATCGTCGCGTGTGTCGATGCGCAGCTCGATGCCGCCGGTGAGAATGCTGCTGCGCGTCAGTCCGGTAATGGTGGAGTTTTGCGAGGGAATGACCTGAGTGGATTGCACCGTCGCCGCGAACTGCAGATCCGCGCCGGCGAGATAGCGGATTTCTCCGTCGAGCGTGCGGCGGACGTAGGCGGAATCCTGCTGGCGCTGGAAGAATCCCCCGGTGATGTTCAACGGCAGGCCGAAGATCCAGGGTTCGAGATAACGCAGTTGCAGTTCGGAGATCTTGCGTGTCGCGCGTTCCCAGCGCGCGTCGAGGCGGCGTCCGGTACCAAACAGGTTGCCGAAGCGCAGGTTCACCAAACCGGTGAAATATCCATTCGGGTCTTCGCCGGCTGGGGGCTGATAACCGACGACACCATCGAAGAGATTCGTGTTTCCTTCCGTGACCTGCAATAACAGGCCGCCGCGTCCGTCTCGCCGGTAGAGCCGGGGTTCCCCGACGCTGCGGAAGTATTCGAGCCGTTCCAGGCGCCGGCGGATGTCGGCGACCTTCTCTGCGTCGTACAGTTCCCCGCGGTCGATACGCGTCTCGCGCACGATCACGTCTTTGTCCGTGAGATCATTCCCCTGCACGGTGAACTCCTCGATGCGGAACAGTCCGCCATTCTCGATGTCGAGGATGATATCCACGTACACGGTATCGGACTTGTGTTCATTGTCGTTCGTCCCACCGACTGGATTCGCTGCAGAGACGGCTGGAATCGCAGCGGATGAATCAGTTGCACCCAGCTGAAGATCAACAATGCGGATCACCGCGAATGGATATCCGTTGCGGTCGTAGAGGGCGAGCAGGCGTTCGATGTCCTGCGTCAGCAGGGACTCGGCAAACGGTTGTCCCCGGCGCAGGCGCATTTCCTCCCGGAGTGCGTTCTCGTCAAGCCCGAGGTCCCCGGCGAACGTCACATCTCCGAAGGCGAGCAGCGTGTCCGTATGCTTCCCGGTGTCACCGGATCGCGCAATGACCGGAACCGTGGAATGCAGCAGGAGAAGCACCGCAAAGAGACCGCCATATGTCAGGATACGTCCGGGCATGGGATATCCCGATCAAAATACACTCCCGTACTACCGGAAGAAAGGGAGAAGAGTTCGGCAGTTTCTGCACGACGGTATCGTGATCTGGAAGCTCACGCGATCGGATGTCGGCGCCGTATTCGACTGAATTCCCTACACATCGTTTTCGCAGAGAGTTGTGCGTTCGGGATTCCTCCTGTTGCGAGCCGCTGGCGCAGTCCGTATCTTTCTCCGACCTTGCACATACCGGTTTCTGCTGCGTGTCCGTCCCCTGTGGACGTCTCCTCCCCAATTTCCAACCACATGGAGAACCCATCATGAGCATGATGAAGGAATTCAAGGAATTCGCCATGCGCGGCAACGTTGTCGACATGGCCGTCGGCATCGTCATCGGCGCGGCCTTCGGCACCATCGTCAAATCGTTCGTCGCGGACGTCATTGCACCGCCCATCGGACTGCTGCTCGGGGGCGTGGATTTTTCCGCGCTGATCATCGTCCTCAAGGAAGCTGTGGGTGAGACGCCTGCGGTGACGATCAACTACGGCACGTTCTTCATGACCATTTTCGATTTCCTCATCATCGCCTGGGCGATCTTCATGGTCATCAAGGGGATGAACAGGATGAAGCGTAAACCGGTCGAAGAAGTCGTGGCCGATCCGCCCCCGCCCCCGCCGCAGGAAGTCCTGCTCACCGAGATTCGCGATCTGCTCAAGGCCGGGAAGGAATAATCCCCTGCCATGCTCGATTCTCTCGCAACCCTGGCCCTGCTGATCGGACTCGAACTCGTCCTCGGCATCGACAATATTCTCGTGATTTCCATTTTCGTCTCCCGTCTCGAGGAGGCGAAACGCAACACCGCACGCATCACGGGACTGGCGCTGGCGCTCATTGCCCGCATCCTGCTGCTGGGGCTTGTGCTCGTTCTTGCTCATCTCACCGACCCGGTGCTGTATTCGCTGTCCGTGCGCGACATGCTGCTGCTCGCGGGAGGACTGTTCCTGCTCTACAAGGCGGTGAAGGAAATCCACGCCACGGTGGAGTTGCACGAGGAGGAGCTGCGCAGCAAGCCGCCGGCGGGTTTTGCAGCGGTGATCACGCAGATCGTGCTGTTGGATATCGTGTTCTCCCTCGATTCCGTCATCACGGCCGTGGGACTCACCGACGAGCTGTGGGTGATCATCACGGCTGTCGTCCTGTCGTTTTCCGTCATTCTCATCTTCGCGCGCCCGGTGGGCGATTTCATCCTCGACCATCCTGCGCTCAAGATTCTCGCCCTGGCCTTTCTTGTCACGATCGGTGTGACAATTTTCATGGAAGGACTGCACAAGGATGTTCCCAAGGCGTATATCTATCTTCCCATGGGATTCGCGCTCCTGGTGGAACTGCTGCAGATGCGTTACACGCATAACCGGAGGAAACGCGAAGGAATTCCGAACGAGCCGCCTGCGAAGCGCAGCAACGTCATCCGAGAGGTAGACGGATAGAGATGGACGGACAGACCGGCAGTTGGCCCCGCGCGAAGAATACGCGCGAGGCGCAGCGACGCACAACGTGAAGCAGGCGAATACAGGAGCCGCAGGGCCGGAACCTTGAACGATTCAACGTGATTTTCCGTTATGCTGATATGGTCTATCACGTTGTTTCATTCAATGAATTGATGAGGGAATCATGGACAAGCAGACGCTTATCGACAAACTCAACGAAGATCTCGCGAACGAATTGAGCGCGATCATTCAATACATCACATATGCCGCGAAGGCGTACGGTCCGTATCGTCCGCAGCTGAAACAGTTCTACATGGCCGAAGTCCCTGACGAGCAGATGCATGCGGAGTATCTTTCCAACAAGATCGTGGCCCTCGG
>JAFGKR010000282.1 GCA_016928515.1 Bacteroidota bacterium
GCCGCTTCAGGATATGAAACGCTCGTATCGCTGCAGTGCCTTCCGGACTGCAGAAATACGGCACAGTACGCCGTGGTACAGCACGATGCCGGCCACCGCGCAGAAGGCTCCGAGTGCCACATCGATGACGTAGTGATGATTGGTGTACACCGCGGCAAACCAGATCCCGAGGGTAAAGAGCACAAAAAATGTATTCATCAGGGGACCGCGCCGTGTTCGGATCCCGTAATACAGCACCACGAGCGGATACGCCGCATGCAGGGAAGGAAGCGCGGCAAACACCTGTGAGTTGCGCGTGTAAAGAGTGCGGAAGATCTCCATACTGAAAAGGCGGTCGAAGCGCAGCAGTCCCGCGGCGCTGCTGGATATGCCTTCCCGGTAGGTGAAGCCGTATTGCTCGACGTACCATGGCGGCGCGGCGGGATGAAGATAGTATATGACAAAGCCAAGTATATTGACCAGCAGAAACACCAGTGCGAAGTCGAGATATCCCCGCTTGTCGCGAACATACAGGTAGACCCCGAACAGCAGCGGAACGGAGACCCAGTTCAGATACGTCAGTCCCGTCACCAGGTCGAGAAATGTGGTGGCATGCGCGGTGAAGTACTCGTTCGGTGTGAGTACGGTATTCCCGGTGGGTATGCCGAAGAGACGTTTCTCCAGGAGGTACAATCCTTCGATGTCCACAGAGTTGAAGAGATGATTCGGCCATGCTTTCATCGCATCATATAACATGCCGTATACCAGGAACACGGTCAACGCCGCGACGAGCTTCCGGGTGGACGCATGCATGGCGAACCCGACATTGTACAGGGTGACGAACGCGATGTGTTCGACCTTCAATCCGATGGAGAGCGAGACGAGCAGCAGGTAGATGACGGAGGACAGCGCCACCACCGCAATGGCACGGAAGGGCGGCGGGTTATTGCCAGTGGGTGTTGTGCGTGAAACAGTCGCCTTCATGGCACGCGGCCTGTCCACGCGGTATCGGACGCGATCATGCGAGCTGTCTCCGGCAGTGCAGCAGGCGACCGATTGCCGTGATGTTCGAGAGAACGGCGACGACGGCGATGGGGAAGGTGAAAATGGCGATGGTCTCGGCGTAGGGGAAAAACGGGAAGCCGACATAGAAACGAAGCACACTGCCGAGCGACGCCGCGACAAGCGAACAGGCGATGCCCGACAGACCGATGACAAGAATTCTTGCCGGACGCTGCATCAACCCCGTATGGCAATCGAGCCCTGCCGCCTCCGCCCGCGCGCGCGTATAACTGACCATGACCGAACCTATCATCGCGATGAACGCGAAGAGGGAACTCAGGAGATAATGATGGGCCACGAGATAGTAACAGATGCCGAGAAACATGATGAGCTCACTGTAGCGATCGATCACGGAATCGAAAATCCCTCCGAACGTGGTTTTCATATTCCCGATCCGCGCTACCTTCCCATCAAGAATATCGAAAAGCCCAGCAAAAAGAATCAACCCGCTGCCCCATCCGATATAGGAAAACTCCCGCCTTCCACCACACTCTGCTCCCAGGATAAAAACGGTGGCCGCCGTGGCATTGACGAGAAGCCCGAACGCCGTCAATGCGTTCGGTGTTACCTTCAGTCGTACGAGTAGCCGGACAATCGGCATCAGTGCTGCGTGCACGGCTTCAAGAAAACGGTCACGGAGCGTGTCCATTCAGTACCCCTGTCCAGCGGCGGAGATCATACGGGTGTTCACAGCGCGGTTCTCTGCACACGGAAAACGACGTTTTTCTGCGCAAAATAGCTGAGGAGAGCGCCAACCACGACCGAGGTCAGAATCTTCGATATGCGGTAGTCGATCTGCACTCTGTCTGTCAGGACATACAATCCCAGCGTATTCATCACGAGATTCAGTATCCACACCAGGACGTACAGCAGCGCGGCACGCTTGTCCCTCCCTCCCCTGCGTCCGAATACCCAGTTCTTGTTGATGAGATAGTTGGCCGTCCCGCCGCTGATGAGCCCGATGGCCGAAGACAGTACATACATCACTGCCATCACTTCGGTCAAAACGATGGTGATCCCGTAGTCGAGTGCCGTCGATATGACTGAAGAAGCAATGAATTTGACGTATGCCCTCATGAGGGAACGATGCCTCAGTGAATCCCGTATCGATGATCATGCCAGGCGGAAGGGTACGATCCGCTACGGCAATCCGTGCACAGACAGTGTGGAGCCCGTGAACATTCAGCCGACGCACCGGTTCTACTCCTGGTAATAATCCAGTCCCAGATGCGTGATCAGATCTTCACCCTGCATGTGCCGTAGTGTATTCTCAAGCTTGATCAGCTGCTTTTGCAGATCATGCAAAGGCGGAAGACCCTTCCGCGTCTGCGGGGATTTGAAATAGAATGACAGCCATTCCTGTATCCCCGACATCTCCGCCCGTCTGGCAAGATCAAGGAACAGGGCGAGATCCAGCACCACGGGAGCGGCAAGAATCGAATCCCGGCAGAGGAAGTTGACCTTGATCTGCATCGGATAGCCAAGCCATCCGACGATGTCGATGTTGTCCCAGCTTTCCTTGTTGTCTCCGCGAGGCGGATAATAATTGATGCGGACTTTGTGATAGAGGTCACCGTACAGCAGCGGATGGAGATCCGGTTCGAGAATCGAGCCGAGAACGCTGAGCTTGGACGTCTCCTTGGTCTTGAAGCTTTCGGGATCGTCCAGCACCTCGCCGTCACGGTTGCCGAGAATATTCGTCGAAAACCATCCGTCGATTCCGAGCATGCGCGCACGCAGTCCAGGCGCAAGAATGGTTTTCATCAATGTCTGTCCGGTCTTGAAATCCTTTCCTGCAATCGGAGTGCCGGTCTGCTTCGCAAGTTCCACGAGCGCCGGGACGTCCCCGGATAGATTGGGCGCGCCGTTGGCATACGGGATGCCCATACGGATGGCGGCATAGGCGTAAATCATGCTGGGAGGAATGGAGGGATGACTGTCCTTGAGCCCCTGTTCGAAGGCCTCGATGCTCTGATGGACATCAGACTCCTCGATATAGATCTCGGTGGAGCCGCACCAGATCATGACCAGGCGATCGCAACTGTTGCGCTCCCTGAATCCGGCGATGTCGTCCATGAGCTGCCGGGCAAATTCCATTTTGTCGGCGGCACGCTTGATATTTGTCCCATCGAGCCGATGGACGTACTGCCTGTCAAAAACCGCAGGCATGGGTGTGATGGAGGACAATTCGTCCCTCAACTCATCGAGCAGCCGCCCGTCGAGCACGCCTGCCTTCTGTGCCGCGTCATAGACGTTGTCTGAATAGATATCCCATCCCCCAAACACCATGGACTGAGGGTCCGCCAGAGGCACAAAGTCCCTGATGGCGGGACGACGGTGCTCGGTGCGTTTGCCGAGACGGATCGTTCCCATCTGTGTGAGCGAACCGATCGGCTCGGAAATCCCTCGTCGCACGGCCAAGACGCCGGCGATGAATGTGGAGGCGACCGCTCCGAGCCCCGGCAGCAGAACACCCAGTTTCCCTGTCTGCAATTCTGGTTTGTGTTTCATACGGAAATGTGTTTTTCACGAAATGTGGTAACTTCTCCATCCCCGGCAAAGTCCCTCACCCGGACGATGCCACCCACCCGACGGCGCAAGCTCAGGAATGCGGCGCCTGTCATTGCTGTCGACCGGGAAAAACTCCTGCATCCGTGTTTTAAGGCGTTGGTCCTGCGGAGCAAGAGCGAACAGAAAATGCAATGTAACAGGAAGCGAAAACGTATGCAAGGATGCGCACATCTCGCGACCGAAAGACCGTTGCGTCACTCGCCTCAGATTACGGTGCGGACCGCGTTGCCGTTTCTCCTCCACCCACAGTTTGTTACCAACGAATCCACGTTCCTGGGCATCCCAGAGACAATAGGTGATTGTAAAAATAGACCTTTCCTTCACCTGAACCAACGGGAATCACAGGTCGGCGGGGGTGACGGATCAGGATCGCAAAGGACTTGACTTCTGTCTGCACTTCTTGTAGTATAAAGGACAGTGCAGACCAGGAAAGACATTCACCCAGGGAAATGAC
>JAFGKR010000283.1 GCA_016928515.1 Bacteroidota bacterium
CACCCGCCGGTTTGGCGTCACCCGCCGGTTTGGCGTCACCCGCCGGTTTGGCGTCACCCGCCGGTTTGGCGTCACCCGCCGGTTTTTCTCCGTCCGGTTTCTGATGTTCCGGTTCCGCTTCGCGTTCTTTCGCCGGGCTGGTACGGATGTCAATGGCCTTTGCATCCTCGTCCGTTACGTATTGAGACTTCCGGACCGGAGGAATGAAGTCCTCTTCTTCGTCCGCAATTTCCGGGTGACCCTCGACTTCCACGTGTTTCGGCTGTCGGCGCATGGGTTCGATGACCTCGATCGTATCGTCGATTCGCGGCAACAGATTGGAGCTGTCGATGGAAACCGGTGGACGCGGGATGCCTTTTTCCCGTTCGGCGAGTTCGTTGTAGGTTGCGAGCGTCTGGGCTTCATCCAGACCGATGGCGCGCGCGTATTCACGGACGAAAGCGCGCACGTAGGTCTGGGGCAACGCCGGGAAATCCCCGGATTCGATCAGACGCAGATTCTTGAGACTGATGCGTGTGGACTCGTTGAGATCATCGAGTGTGAGACCCGCATTTTCCCGGGCAGCCTGCAGCTGTGCTCCGAATTCCTTCATGAAGTCGATGTCGCTTCCTGCCGTTGAGGGGGCAATTCTCTGTGGGAAAAGTTAGTCTGCACTGTCAGGAAAAGCAAGGAAATGCGGGAGTGCGCGCTTACCGATTCATGCGGTCGGGAATATCGAGTGGCATCCCGGCACGATAATCGTAGGCGGTGCGGCGTGCCAGATCAGCGAGTGCGAGGTAGTAATCGATCGCCGCCTCGAGTGCAGAGAGACGGGCCTGCAACAGACGCGAACGGGCCTGTGCCAGTTCCGTCGATCCGATGGTGCCGACCTCGTATCGCTTCGTACTGATGTCATTGGCAATTTCCGCTATGACGCGGGATTTCTGCAGCACCTCGGCGCGATTGGCCGATGATGCAATGCTGCGAATGAGGTCGGAAATTTCACGTTCGATATTTAACGCGAGATCCTCAGCGCTCAACTGCGCCACCCGAAGACGCGCCTCGGCCGCTTCGACGTCAAACGAGTGCTTTCCCCAGTCGAAGATGGGGACGCTGAGTGTGAACACCGCGCGGCGCGTATCCCGCAGATCGTTATACAACCCGTGGAATGCGTCTTCGTTGTTATTGAGGCCGTAGCTCAGGAAGAGATCCCCACGGATACTGCGTTCCGCTTCTACCTGCTCGAGTGATAGTTCACTCCGCTCGATATTATTGCGCGCACGCTGCAAATCCACACGCGTCCGCTTCGCGCGTGCTACCGCCTCGGTGATGTCGACGGTTACAGGAAGGACCGTGCTGTCGCGAAGGACGCAGTGGAGAGAATCGCGCAGGGGCAGCCCGAGCAGGATCTTGAACTGGTTGGCGCTGGACAGCAGCGTGTTCCTCGCGGAGAAGAGATCGTTTCGTGCAGCGGCGAGATCTACTTCGAACTGCAGGGCTTCGACTTCGGCGATCAGTCCCGCGCGAAATTTTCGCTGCGCTGTCGCGAAGGATTCTTCCTCCTGATTTACCCGATCCTGCTGGATGCGCATGCGTTCCTGTGCCGCATACAACCGATAGAACTGTTCGGTGACCGTGTAGCGGAGTTCCAGCGTGTTGCGGACAAAATCCGCGAGTGCTTCCTCGTAGTCGATTTCCGCACGGCGCAAAGCGATGCGCTGCGTATTCGGCACGAATAACGGCTGACGGAGCTGAAGAGCGAGATCGGTGTAGTAGTTGCGCTCGAAAAGTCCTTCCGGTCCCTGATCCTTCTGGTCGAGACGGTACAGCAGACCGGAAATGATAAAGGTGCTGTTCGTCCAGATCAGTGGCTGTCTGATATCCAACCGGCCGCTCCACTGCAACTGCTCGAAGGGAAAGTACTCATAGCGTCGCGTCGTCGTGTTGAATTGCGACAGCAATGTGCGGCTGTAATCCGGCAGGTCGAACTCCAGATCCACGGTGGAATACAATGCGAGACGGGCCGCTTCCGCCGCGGCCTCGGACGCGCGTACCTGTTCCCGGGCGCTCTTCGCGGTGTAACTCTGTTCGAATGCCAATTGCAGTGCATCTTCGAGATGGAGGACGGTTTGCGCCTGACCCGGTATCGCTGCCTGCGAGAGGAGGAAGAGGGACAGAAAAAGAAGCCGCCGCATGACGGGGCAAGGGAGGGAGAAAGGATACTTATTCATAACGCAACGCTTCGATGACGTCTTTGTCTGCCGCTCGCTTGGCTGGATAGAAACCGAAGCCGATTCCTGTGGCGACTGCGACCGTGAATGCGAGGAAGATCGACCAGACACTGACGATGGTTCGCCAGTCGGCATAGGCGGTGATCACCTCGGTGAGCAGCCATCCGAGCAGTATCCCCATGACTCCTCCCGCCACGGACAGCATCGTCGCTTCTGTCAGGAACTGCGTGATGATCATCGCCCGCGTTGCACCGATTGCGCGTCGCACACCGATCTCTTTCGTTCGTTCCAGCACGCTCGCGAGCATGATGTTCATAATGCCTATCCCGCCGACAAGGAGGGATATGCCGGCGATGGCTCCCATGACGATGTTGAAGATGCTCTGGGTTTTCTGGCTTTGTTCGATTAGCTGCTCCGGAATCGTAACGGTAAAATCGATTTGGTCGTTGTGGCGTTGTCTCAGCAGTCGGGTGATGACAGCCGCCGCTTCCGTGATTTCGGTTTCCGGTCGCACCTGCATGGCGATCTGGTCAATCGTCGTGCGATCGAGGTATGCGGTCTCGGATCCACCGCGACCCCGCCGCCGTCCTCCGAATCGCAGGGTGCTGCCTGCTTCCTCGCGCGGGAATTTCGACATTGCCGTGGTGAGTGGGATGATGATGCTGCTGTTCATCGCGGGAAGTGCTGCTTCCGCGGTCATCGCATCCTTCTTGCTTTCCATGATTCCGATGACGGTGAACCACTGGTCGTCGAGTTTGACGAGTTTGTGCATCGGATCTTCGAAACCGAAGAGCTTCTGTTTCGCTTCACTGCCGATGATGCAGACGTTCGCGGTCGATTGCATATGATGGGGGATGAGGAAACTGCCGCGGGAGAGGCGCACATTGAAGATGTCCGCATGCTCGGGTGTAGTGCCGATCAGGGTGACGGACGTGCTGCCCTGATACGTCCGCGCTTCCACATCACTTTCCCAGTTGACCGTCAACCGTTCCGCGAAGCTGCAGATCTGACGGAGGGCGTCCGCATCCTTGCGCGAGATACCGAAGGGCCGCACACGTCCCTTCGCATCATCACTGCTCTGATCGGATGCGGGCATCGAACGGATGATGATGTTGCGCACTCCCAGCACCTCGATCTGTTCGAGCGATTCCTGGCGGGCACCTTCGCCGATGGACAGCATGGCGATTACCGCTCCGACGCCGAAGACGATCCCGAGCATGGTGAGGAAGCTGCGTGCCTTGTGCAGCAGCAAGCTCTCCACGGCGATCGTGGTGGCTTCTCGGTACCGGGTCAGCGTATTCTTCACGTCACTGATTTCCTTCCGTCCTGTCCGAGGGGGACCCCGGGGCGCGCATCGCTTCGCCCTGTGCATCCTCTTCGACGCTCATTTCCGGATTCCGCAGAGCGACCAGTTCACCCTCGCGGATCCCGCTCGCGACAACGACGAAATTATCATTGCGTTGACCGAGGGTGACTTCCCGCTTTTCGAAGGATCCTCCGTCACTCACGTAGGCATAGGTGGTTTTTCCGTCCTCAAAAACGCTAATGATCGGGACGGATAACACGTTCTTGACCTGGTCAACGATGATTTTTGTCGTTGTGGTTATGCCGGGTTTGAGCACTTCGTCGGTTTCCTTGATATCGACAATAATATCGAAGACCTTGATGTTCGAACCCTGACCTTTCTGACGACCGATTTGTGACACGCTGCTTATCGTCCCGTGGAAGGTTTTGTCAGGGAAGGCGTCGGGAATGATGAGGACGGACTGGCCGCGCTCCACCTTGGAGATGTCCATCTCGTTGATGCTGACTTCCGCTTCCATAGCTGTGAGATCAGGGAGACTGATGATGGGCATGCCGGACCAGGGCTGATCTCCCTTGGTAATTTTTCTCCCGGTCGCCCAATTGTTTTCGTAGACGATGAGTCCGCTGATCGGAGCCCGCAGGGTCAGCTCCTCCATGTCTTTCTGTGATACGGCAATATCACTTCGGATCTGTTCGATACGCAGTTGCAGGTTCCCCAGCTCTGATTTTCTCACGATGCTCTTGTTCTCGAGATTGAGCTTCGCCTGCTCAAACGTCAAGCGTGCGCGTTCGAATTCGATTTGCGCCTCACGTTTTCGGGCCTCCGGCTCGAATTGCATTTTCTCGCGGGCAAGCTCCGCAAGCTGAAAATTCAGTTTGGCGGTTTCGTATTCGGTCTGTGCCTGCGATTCGTCCGCCGCCTGTTGCGCCTTGAGTTTCGCGAGATCCGCCATGGCGGATTTCAATTCCGTCTGCTTGTCCTGTATGCGCTTGAGTGCCGTACTGGGATCAAAGCGGGCCAGCACGTCACCCTCCTTTGCGATCGTCCCTTCCGGAGCGAGAGAGACGACCTGCAGATTTCCGCCGGATATGATGCGGGGAGCGGTGATGGTGACCGAGTTCTTCGCACGCACGGATCCGCTCTCGATGACATAGATCTCGAAATCACCCCGCTGGACACGGTAGCTCGGAACATCAGCCGCCGAGGAAGGCCAGAGAAAATACGCGACGACGAGCAGAAGGATGACGGCGCCGATGGATATCAAGATATGTTTGACGGACATGAATATACCCCTGGATCAGGCTGGATGGCTTGCGTGACTTACGCCAAATGGAAATATACGGTTATTTCTGCTGACGTGTTCTTCTCTGAAAATATTTCCCGGGAAGCTGCCTGATGGCTCCCTTGAATTCCATCTGCAGAAGATCAGTCAAAAGGGACGAAAGAGGGAAACCGGTACGCGCTGCAAGCTCATCGATGTGCAGAGGTTCGGCGCTCAATTCCTCGAAGATCTGCTGTTCGACAATGGACAGCTGTTCCAGATGCTCCGGTTTCGCTTCCCGGTGCTGAAGAGACAGTTCCTCCAACACTACCTCTGGAGAGGTCGCGATCTGGGCCATGCTGCGACGGAGGAGCGCATGCGGACCAGCGCTCATGGCGTTATGGATGTTTCCCGGCACGGCGAATACCTCGCGGTTCTGATCGAGTGCGATGCCGGCACTGATCATGGCGCCCCCGGTGACCGCGCTCTCCATGACAATGAGTCCGCGGCTGAGGCCACTGATGATGCGATTCCTCCGCGGGAAATTCACCGCATCAGGCTTGGCGTTCAGCGGCAGCTCGGAAAGGACGCATCCACGTTCCGCCGCTTCTTCGGCAATGCTGCGATTGACGGAGGGGTAGATCCTGGCGAGACCGCTTCCGAGCACGGCGACGGTTCGACCACCGCAGCGAAGTGTCGTGCGATGTGCAACCGTATCTATCCCGAAGGCGAGACCGCTGATGACCGAGACGCCGCTGGCGGCAAAGACGCGGCAGAATTCCTCGGTCACCTGCCGGCCGTAATCACTCGGACGCCTGCTGCCAACCACCGCAATGCCGTTCTCGTCCTCCGCTTCCAACCTGCCCCAGCAGTACAGGAAAAGCGGCGGATCGTAGATGCTGCGAAGCGTGGCGGGATACACCGGGTCACTCACGGCGACAAAGCGGAATCCCCTGCGATCCGCGGTTTCCCGGTTCTGCTCTGCAAGGCGAGCGATGGTACCCAGCTTTCGTTCCTCTCGAAAGGCATCGCGAAGCTTCTGCGCCATCACACGGCTGATCCCGTCGACACGCAGAAGATCGCCTTCCTCTGCGCGGAGCAATGCGGAAAATGAACCGAAGCACTGCAGCAGTGAGCGGCCGCGCAGCGAGCCGATACCTGGCAATCGCGAAACACAGAAATAATCATACGGATCGTTCATGACAACATGGATTTGTGACTCCCAAAACTGTTCGATATTAGGATTCAGCGGCATGCGGCGCAAGGGAATAATCGGGTGCGCATCCATTGCGCACTGTGTTCTTCTTCTCCCGTTACGGCTGACCATCCATCTCGCGTTGCGTTCTTCTACGTCCGATGCGGGAGAAAATCAATGTTGCACTCCGCTCTTCTTTTCAATAAGTTGAAAATGATGAATAAAAATCGTGCCATTCTCTTTGCGCATTGACAGAAAGATCATATCGACCCGGTTTGCATGCGACCTCGCGGCCTGCAAGGGCGCATGCTGTACCTTCCCCGGAGGGAGTGGTCCCCCCGTTCTCGAGGAGGAAATTCCGATTCTTGAACAGGCATGGAATGCAGTCCGGCAGCACGTTCCACCCGAGCATCGCGAGGAAGTCGAGCGCATGGGCATGATTGTGCACGACGGCGAGGAACTCACCATCCGCTGTCATGACGAGCGTGCCTGTGTTTTCGTCATGTATGATGGGGATATCGCAAAGTGCTCCATCCAGCATCTCCATCAACAGGGAACATTTCCCTGGCCAAAGCCCCAGTCCTGCCACCTGTTTCCCGTACGCGTCCGCGGAAGGAAACGTGATCAGCTTCGCTTCGAGGATTTTTCGGAATGTGCCCCGGCATTCCTGGAAGGAGAAAGAACGGGGACTTCTCTCGTTCATTTCCTCGAAGATCCCATACGGCGCGTGTTCGGTGAAGAGTTCTACCATGAACTCGAGCGACGGAGCAGCATATACGTGATCGACCATGAGAGGGATGGCTGACACATGCTACGTCTGACACAGACACAGCGCATGCAACAGAAACTCTCGCCTGCGCAGGTGCAATACCTTAAAATTCTTCAACTTCCCGTACTTCAGCTCGAGCAGAAGATCAAGGATGAACTGGAGATGAATCCATTGCTCGAGGAGGGACAGGAACTCGAGGAGGACCAGGAAGAAAGACTGGAGCTTGAACAGGAGGTAGCGTCCAGCGAGGATGAAACGGAGGAGGACCAGCTTCCGACAAAGGAAAGAGACAAGATAGACGGGGAGCGGGAGTATTTGGAGCGGGAAATCCGTGAAAACAGCGACGATGAGTATTCCTGGGAAGAGTTTTTCGAGAATAACGAATCGGCTGCGAGTTCCAACCAGTACTGGGACGGAGAAGACGACTACGACGCACCGTTGCCCGCGAGCGTCAGCATGAGGGAGCAGCTGATCGATCAACTGCATCTTCTCGATCTCACCGAGGAGCAGGAACTGCTCGCGAACATGATCATCTGGAACATCGACGACGATGGATATCTGCACACGGATTTCGGTGAACTCGTTCGGGATTACAACCTGCAGCATGAGGTGAATCTCACGTTCGATGAAGCAGAGGAGGTGCTCAGGCGTATTCAACGCATCGATCCGCCGGGAATCGGATCGCGCAATCTGCGGGAATGCCTGCTTGTGCAGCTGGAGCAATTGCCCAATACCTCCACCGCGAGGATTGTCGCAATGCGCATCCTCCGAGATGCATGGGAGTCTCTCGAGAAAAAGCAATTTCGCAGGATTCAGCAGGAATTGCATATCAGCGAGGAGATGCTCAAGAAGGCCTACGATATCATCGTCGGACTGAATCCCAAACCCGGGGAAGGCGATGGAATCGATTCCACCAACTATATTATACCCGATTTCTTCATCACACGTGAAGACGGGGAATTCGTCATCTCACTCAACGAACGGGGAGTGCCGCCCCTGCGAGTGAACAAGGCGTACAAGAACATGCTGCTACATCAGCGGAAAAAGCTGTCCAGAGATACGAAACAGTTCCTCCGCGATAAAATGGAAGCCGCGAAATGGTTCATTCTCTCGATCCATCAGCGGCGCAACACCATGTATGCCGTCATGAGCACCATCATCGAACGGCAGCGGGAATGGTTCGAACACGGACAGGGCCATCTCAGGCCATTGATCTACAAGGATATCGCCGAAGAGATCGAAATGGACATCTCGACCATTTCACGCGTGGTCAACGGGAAATACGCACAGACCGAGTGGGGCGTTTTCGAATTGCGGTATTTCTTTAACGAGGGAATCCCGACCGATTCGGGCGAGGAAATCGCCAACATGGAAGTGAAAAGCATCATCAAGGAAATCATCGACGGAGAAAATCCGAAACGACCGTTCAGCGATCAGGAGTTGACAAAAATCCTGATGGAACGGGGATTCAACATTGCCCGGCGAACCGTCGCCAAATATCGCGAATCGATGGATATACCGATTTCACGGATGAGAAAACAACTTGTGTAATCGCAGACAGGGTACGACGTGAAGCAAAATAATCGCATACGGTCCACAACCGTCCTCGGATTGATTCGGAACGGAAAAGCCGTTCTCGGTGCGGACGGACAGGTGACCGTCGGGCAGACCGTGATGAAGCATCAGTCACGGAAAATCCGCAGGATGTACCATGGGAACGTCCTGGTGGGCTTCGCCGGATCAGCGGCGGATGCCTTTACACTGTCCGAAAAATTCGAAGCCAAACTCGAGGAATATCGCGGCAATTTTGAACGCGCCGCCGTTGAACTCGCGCGGGACTGGCGCACCGACAAGTATCTTCATCGACTGGAAGCTCTGCTGGCAGTTGTGAACAGGGACAAAGCGCTGATCATCTCCGGGAGCGGAGATGTGATCGAACCGGATGACGGGATTGTCGCCATCGGTTCCGGAGGAAGCTACGCTCTTGCTGCGGCCCGAATGCTCGTCAAGCACAGTGACCTCGACGGACGCGATATCGTCATCGAGGCCCTTCATACGGCAGCGGAGATCTGCATCTATACGAACAACAATATCGTCATCGAGGAACTGGATCAGAATGACTGAAGACTCCTTCCACTATCTCCAGGACAGTCTCACGCCACGGCGTATCGTCGCTGAACTGGATAAATACATCATCGGCCAGGAGAATGCGAAGCGTTCCGTGGCCATCGCATTGCGCAACCGCTGGCGAAGGCAGAATGTGCCGGACCCGCTGCGCGACGAGATCATGCCGAACAATATCATTCTCATCGGTCCCACGGGAGTGGGGAAGACGGAAATCGCACGCCGCCTTTCGAAACTGGCAGGGGCGCCGTTTCTGAAGGTCGAGGCTTCGAAGTTCACGGAGGTCGGATATGTCGGGAGGGATGTCGAATCCATGATCCGCGACCTGGTGGAAATCGCCGTCAATCAGGTTCGTGCCGAAAAAACCAACGAGGTACAGGAACGCGCTGCCGAACTGGCTGAGGAACGCATCCTCGATATTATCTTCCCTCGTCCCCAGAGCCAGGATACGGACGAAGCCGTGCAATCCCAGACGAGGGAGAAGCTCCGCGAACAGTTACGTGCGGGCAATCTCGATCAACGCACTGTTGAGATCGACACCACGGTCAGTTCTTCCTCCAACATGCAGGTGTTCGGTCCCATGGGATTCGAAGACATGGGTGTGGATATCCAGAATCTGCTCAGCAGTATGATTCCGAAGAAAAAGAAGCGGCGCAAGGTAACCATAGCTGAAGCCCGTGACCTGCTGCGACAGGAGGAAGCGCAGAAACTGATCGATCCGGATGCGGTGTCGCGGCTGGCCCTGGAACGCGTGCAGAACGCCGGCATCATTTTCCTCGATGAAATCGACAAGATCGCCGGTGCGAAGAATGCCGGCTCCGGTATCGACGTTTCACGGGAGGGCGTACAGCGCGATCTTCTCCCCATCGTCGAGGGAAGTAACGTCAATACCAAGTATGGCGTTGTGCGTACGGATCATATTCTCTTCATTGCGAGCGGGGCATTCCATGTCTCCAAACCGAGTGACCTCATTCCGGAAATGCAGGGCCGTTTTCCAATCCGTGTGGAACTGGAGAGTCTCACCGAGGAGGATTTCGTCAAGATTCTTACTCTCCCGAAGAATGCCCTGTTGAAGCAATACGCGGCCATGCTCGATACCGAAGGTGTGGAACTGCAGTTCGAAGACGATGCAATCAAGCAAATCGCGCGCATCGCAGCGGAAGTCAATGAACGAGTGGAAAACATCGGTGCGCGTCGCCTCCATACCATCCTCACCACCCTGCTCGATCAGATTCTTTTCGACGTCCCGGACGTTGTTTCGGAACGAACCGTGCGAATCAGCTCGGAACTGGTTGAGAAGAAACTCGCCAGCATCATCAAGGACAGAGACTTGAGCCAGTATATCTTGTAGGAATTCCATGTCGAATCTTTCGTCTTCTCCGTCCGCCTGGCGCAGCATTCCCTTTCGGTTGAGCATGACGTTTTTCGTCTTCGGCTCCCTCGTCTGGCTGGGTGGAATCATCTATCGCGCCTTGATCGCCAACGAACTGTTCGTTGCAGGCACACTGGATTTCGATCCAGCCGTCCTTCCCGCGCAGGAGAGCATGTTATATCAGCTGATAGCCGCATCGTCCGTGGTTGTGAATATCGCATACGGTGTGACGCTGCTCAGTGCGATCGTCGTTTTTCGCACGATACCCCTCCGCCTGAAGGATCATGGCTGGTTGATGATGGCGGCGATTTTTCTCTTTCTTTTCGTCCCGGTCGAGCTGTTTACCACATGGCTCGACATCAAATTCATCTATCTCTGGGAGTGGACCCGGGATGCGGTCGCAGAACATGGACTTGAAGGGTTCATGGATGTCCGCACCGAACTGCGGAAAACAATTTCGCATCGGATTGGTGCGTTGAGCGGACTTCCTGTCATGGGCATGTTCTGTTACATCACCGCCGTGATGGTGATCATCTGGCAACCGTTGCGTCGTGACCGGGTATCCACGCCTGACACCGCAAACACCAATGAGTAACCATGGCAGCAATGGACAAGGAAGCGATGCTCGAGGAACTGCGTGAGACCTGCGCGCAACTCGGATATCAGATCCGATACGAAAAGGGGGATTTCAGCGGAGGACACTGCATCCTCAAGGAGCAACGGCTCCTCGTCGTGAACCGGCGGTTTACGATTGAACGGAAAATCGCAACCATTGCACGGGCTCTCAGCGAACTCGGGGTGGATGCGATCTTCGTTCGACCTGCCGTGCGGGAACTGATCGACAACGAACGGGAGAAAAGTGAACGGTCATGATCGTACCTGTACCCGTCCACACGAAGCGACTTCCGGGAGAAACGGATTTTTCGTATGATAAATTGATGGTCACTTCCGCAGCGGAGAAATCATGATCGACGCCGTCGTCTTCGATCTCGACAATACACTCGTGGACTTCATGCTGATGAAACGAAAGGCTGTCGAAGCCGGTATCCGTTCGATGATCGACGCTGGATTGAAGTGTTCTTTCGATGAAGTCGATATGGTGGTCAACAAGGTGTACAAGGAGCAGGGGATAGAGTATCAACGCGTATTCAACCAGGTTCTCACGGAACTGACCGGGGAAGACGACCACAAAATCCTTGCGGCCGGCATCATCGGGTACCGTCGCGCCCGGGAGGCAATGCTCGTGCCGTATCCCCATGTGCATATGACATTGTTCACTCTTGCGCGTATGGGGCTCAAACTCGGTGTTGTCTCCGATGCGCCCAAGCTCGAAGCGTGGCTGCGCCTCTGCTCGCTCAATCTGCACCACATTTTTGACGCCGTCGTAACCTTCGAGGATACGGGAGAGCGGAAACCCAGTCCAATACCTTTTCAGCGTGTTCTGGGAATGATGGATGTGCTTCCCGCCCAGGCCATCATGGTGGGCGACTGGGAGGAGCGCGACATTCATGGCGCACGCAACATCGGGATGCGCACGGCTTTCGCACGCTATGGGGATACATTCAATACCGGCGATTCCATTGCGGATTTCGATCTGACGGATATCCGTGATCTGATCGATGTCATTACGAACATCAACAGGAAGACTTCATGAGCACGGTCTTCGGCATCGGTATCGATATCGAGGAAATCCCCCGCTTCGAAGAACTGACGGGACAATGGGGCCGGCGTTTCGTTCAGCGTCTCTTCACACCGGAGGAAATCACCTACTGTGAGTCCAAAGCGCGTCCCGCACAGCATTTCGCTGCGCGTTTCGCTGCGAAAGAGGCGTTCGCCAAGGCGATCGGCACCGGTTGGACAGGGGCTTTTCGCTGGAAGGATGTCGAAGTGCGGAACAACGGCCAGGGCAAGCCGATCCTGCTCCTGCATGACACGTTGCAGGAACGGTTCGGAAAGATGGATATGCATGTTTCACTCTCGCACAGCGGTTCCTACGTGACGGCCCTGGTCGTTATCGAGGATCATGCCGTGTAATGTTTTCATAACTGGAGGAGCTCATGGAGCGGTTTTTCAGGTTCTCTCTCTCTCTGTTCACCATCCTTTTTATCGCTGTGGTCATCACGACGACGGGGTGCTCGGATGACGATAATCCGTCCGATCCGAATCCCACGGATACCACCGGAAACAACGACACCAACCAGACAACCATCGACGACAGGGTGCGTCCTGTCGTGTTTGTGCACGGCTTCCTCGAGGCCGCCGATGTCTACACACAGATGACCCAGCTGTTCGCACTCAATAATTACACAGCCGCTCAGCTGTATCCCTTTGATTTGCAGAGTTACATCACTGACACGGAAGCGGATATCGCTGCGATGGCAAACCAGATCGGAACACAGGTCGAAGCCGCATTACAGGCGGGCAGCGAGACACGCGTCGACATCATCGCACACGGCATCGGCGTCACAGCGGTCCAGCATTACATCGCCACGATGAACGGAAGCGAAAAACTCGCACATGTCGTGTACGCAGGAGGGGAGTATGATATGAGCATCACGGTGAACGGTGATATCACTCCCGCACCATGTAAATACTTGACATTGCGCAGTGACGGCAAGGATGATCTGCAGAACGGAAATTCCTCCTACGGGCAGCTCACCGGTGCCACGAATGAAGTGATGGCGGGGATGGACAACATCCAGCTGGTCACTGCACCGGAAGCATTCGCCAAAGTCTACAGATTTTTCACGGGCAGCGCGCCACAGAAAACAAGCTTCGACAATCCGCGTCCGGGACAGGACTACACCATCCGCGCCCGTGCAATCGACATCATTGACAATACTCCGGTTGCTGGTTTGAACGTGACAGCGGTCGAGATCCGGACGTTGTCGAGCGGTGAGATCCAGCGGCAGTCCAGCCCCGAATCCTTCACCACCGATGCCGACGGATTCTTTACGTACACCGCGAATCTTGGCCCCGATCATCATACGGAGTTCTGGATTCGCAGTCTCACCGGGTCACACTTCGACATGCATATCTATGTGCAACCATGGCGGCAGGACGTACAGACATTCCGTCTTCGCATGATTCCCAAGGCGACTGCCGGGAGCCAGCTTCTGACGCAGTTTTCTTCCGCGATGCGCACCGGTGATCATTCCATCTTTCTCGTGTATTCGCAGAATCAGGCACTGCAGGCCGGGGAGGATGATCTTCTGCTCAAGCGTTTCAACCCGGCGCTCGAACCCATCGGCGAACTGTCACTGTTGACACCGGGCAACGCGCCGGCGGCCGGAGTCAGTTCCACGGGAGGTAATACCTTCATGCTCACCGTACTTGATTACGACACGAATCAGCAGGACGGGACAGGACCGATTCAGACGACCGGTCTTCATGGTTTCGGCATGAGTTCATTTGACGCCTATCTGGCCGGCAAGCCGTCCAATCATCAGACACAGGTCGTACTCAACGGTCGGACGATCGGTGTGCAGAATTTTGCCTCCAACGGCGGTCTGGGCGCGAGCAACGGCGGTTTCACCATGGTACATTTCGAGTACTGAGATGCACACCCGTATTACTGAGCTCTTCGGTATCCGCTATCCCGTCATCCAGGCCGGCATGGTCTGGGTGTCGGGATGGCGGCTCGCCTCCGCCGTTTCAGAGGCCGGCGGACTCGGTCTTATCGGTGCAGGTTCGATGAAACCGGATCTGTTGCGCGAGCATATCCGTCGTGCGCGAGCCGCTACCGGGCAGCCGGTCGGCGTCAATATCCCGCTGCTCCGTGGGGATGCGGAGGATCTCGTCCATGCGGTTGTCGAGGAGGGTATTCGCATCGTGTTCACGTCGGCCGGCCATCCCGGGAAATTTCTCGCATATCTCAAGGATGCCGGTTGTACGGTTGCGCACGTCGTTCCTTCGGTCAAACACGCAATGAAAGTCGAGAGCGTCGGTTGTGATGCGGTCGTCGCCGAGGGCTTCGAGGCCGGAGGACATAACGGCTTCGACGAAACGACGACACTGTGCCTCATTCCACAGGTGGTCGATGCCGTCGGCATTCCTGTCATCGCCGCGGGTGGTATCGCAGACGGCAGACAGATGGCCGCAGCATTCGCACTCGGCGCAGAGGGTGTGCAGGCCGGAACGCGCTTCGCCGCGACCGATGAATCCTCCGCACATCCGCTGTTCAAGCAGAAGATCGTAGAGGCCTCGGAGAGTGGCACGGTGTTGACGATGAAAAAAATCGCTCCTGTTCGACTGCTGCGAACGCCATTCGCCCAGCGTGCCCTCGAGGCGGAGGCACAATGCGCAAATGAAGACGAACTCCGCGAACTGCTCGGCAGCAAACGCGAGATGCAGGGAATGTTTGAAGGCGACCTGGAAGAAGGAGAATTCGAGGCCGGGCAGAGCAGCGGCCTCGTGCGGGACATTCGTTCCGCTGCAGCTGTGCTTACCCGACTCCTGACGGAATATCACGCCGCGACAGCAGGGCTTCCGGCGATATCCGTGGATCTCGGTGGGGATGCGTGACATGAGCGATTCCTTGACGGGCGGCACAGGAGAGAAATGGCAGGATGCGCATCAAATGGATTTTCCCCTTGCATGCTGTCCTGCAGAAGGCGTAGATTCGTTGCATTGTATGTAAGAAGGAATTCGACTCATGATCAGATTGTTCACCCGCGCCAGTGTTATCGTGTTTCTCGGTTTGCTCGGCCAGACCGCCGGTGCCGCAGCACAGGGTTACACGGCATTTGACTTCCTTCGTATCCCCATGAATGCCCGGGCCGCTGCGCTGGGCAATACCCATCTCACCCTTCGCAACGACCCGACGCTGCTCTTCTCCAATCCGGGAGCGATCAGTTCGCTCGAGGGACCGGCGGCATCGGTCGGCTTCCTCAAGCATCTTCTAGATGTCAACGCCGGGTATGCGGTGTACGCGCAGGAATGGGAGGACATCGGCTGGGTGAGCGCCGGAGTGACGTATCTGAATTACGGTTCGTTCGACGAGACGGATAAATTCGGCAACATGACGGGTGCGACATTCGGTGCATCGGATCTTGCGCTCAGTCTCGGCTACGGGAACAAGATCGAGAATCTGCACTACGGTGCAGCGCTGAAAATCATCTACAGTTATATCGAGGAATACAGCGCAAGCGGTCTCGCTCTCGACGCAGGGGTATCCTACTACCTCCCTGAGCAGCAGATGGTGTTGGCGGCAAGCGTTCTGAATGGCGGTATGCAACTCAGCAGCTATGGAGCGGATGCCGAGGACCTTCCGCTCGACGTCCGCATCGGCATCGGCAAGAAGCTCGAACATCTTCCTTTGAACGTGATGCTCAATTTCCACAAGCTCAACGAGGACGGGAGCCTTGGTGATCGCTTCTCCAATTTTTCGCTCGGTGGGGAATTCGATATGAGCGATTCCTTCAAAGCACGAATCGGATATTACAACGAAATGCGCCGGGAGCTGAAAATCGGCAATACCGCGAAACTTGCGGGCTTTTCCGGCGGTTTTGGCCTCCTGATCGCCGGCTACATGGTGGATTACGCGTATACATCGCTGGGAGAAATCGGAGCGCTCCACCGTTTCGCCATCACCACGTCGTTCTGATCCCGGCCGGCGATGCGGGAAGACAGGCTCACAGGGTCACGGGAAGAGCGTTCCCTCCGGGGCGCTCTTCATTCGTTTCTGCGGGAAGCCCGCTCCGCTCCGCGGGATGTCCTTCTCGTCTTTCTCGTAACGGCGGTCGTGGGTATTCTCTCGGCCCGCTTTGGAAGCAAACGCTTTTTTTTCGATCAGTGGTACGACACGATCGGCAGGGATCCGCTCTATGAGCTGTACCAGTACCTGTACTGGTTTTCCAGCGAATTTCTTGTCTATTTTATCCTGTTGCTTCTCTCCGTCCGCTTTCTTCACCGGGCGCCTCTGCGGCAGTTCGGACTGGGGGCAGGGGACTGGCGATTCGGTCTGAAAATATCGCTCCTGTTCTACGGGATCATGCTGCCTGTGCTATGGTTCGCGAGTGCGGCTCCGGCATTCCAGGAAGTGTATCCGCACGCACGCATCGTCCGGGGCGACTGGACGCTTTTTCTGATATACGAACTTGCGTTCATCCTTTATTTCATCGGATGGGAGTACATCTGGCGCGGGTACGTGCTTTTCGGTCTCCTTCGTCATACCGGCGCCGTCATCGCCGTGCTTGTGCAGATGCTTCCGTTCGTGATCATGCATTTCGGGAAACCTCTGCCCGAAACATTCGGATCCATCGCTGCGGGGATTGCTCTCGGCGCACTCTCCGTGCGGACACGCTCCTTCTGGTACGCCGTCCTGATCCACTGGAGTGTGATGCTGACAATCGACCTGCTCTCCACCCTGCGCTTCCGGTCCGGAGTCAACGGTATCGGTCCCGACGCCCTCATCGATATTTTCGCCGCACTTCTGCGCTGAGTATATTACAGAACGTATCCCGCTAGGTTGCGTGTACCTTCGGAGCGGAGTACAGTACGGACCGGTGATCGGGATGCATGGCCAGTCATGCAGAAGGCGATGGGGGGGGAGACTCCGGAACGATCGGAGACCGTGAACAAACAATCCATCGAATACAACGCAGGAAGAAGTATGCGACTCTGTGTCAATATCGACCACTTTGCCACGCTTCGCGAGGCCCGGGGAGGATGGGAACCCGATCCCGTCACGGCGGCGCAGATCTGTGAACTTCACGGAGCGGAGGGGATCGTCTGTCATCTTCGCGAGGATCGCCGACATATCAACGACCGCGATCTGCGTCTTCTCCGCGACAGCGTGAAAACCAAGCTCGATCTGGAGATGGCCATAACGGACGAAATTCTCCAGATTGCTGTGGAAACGCTCCCCGAACTGGTGACCTTTGTTCCGGAAAAACGCAAGGAACTCACAACCGAATCGGGACTCGATGTTCTGCATCAGGGAGAAAAGATCGCGCAGGCTGTTCGCATGATGCACGATCATGACATCGAGGTCAGTCTGTTCGTCGATCCGATAGACGAACAGATCGAAGCCTCGGCGGAAGCTGGGGCGGACCTGATCGAATTACATACGGGCGAATTCGCAAATGCCCGGAGCGAGGAGGAACTTGTCGAGCAGCTCGAACGCATCAAGAAGGCCGCCGCCTACGGCCATACGTTGGGTCTCGGCGTCAATGCGGGACACGGATTGAACTATATCAACATCAAATACATACGTGCAATCCGTGAGATCGAGGAGGTGAGTATTGGCCACGCCCTTGTTGCACGCGCCGTTTTTGTTGGCCTGCCCAAGGCAGTCGAAGATCTGATCGCTCTGCTGCGTGGCGGATTCTCATAATTTTCTTTAAGTGGTCTTGTATTATCTCGCACTGCGTCATATATTTGAAGACCCTTGTCGGGTTCTTAGCTCAGTTGGTTAGAGCGCTACCTTGACATGGTAGAGGTCACAGGTTCGACTCCTGTAGAACCCACACCAGGAAAAATCGGAGCGAATCCGATTTTTTCGTTATACTAACGAAGCAAGACACCAGTATGCAGAACATGATCACCATCACCTTTCCAAACGGCGGCAGCCGGGAATACCCTTCCGGCGTGTCCGGTCTGGGGGTGGCGGAGAGTATCTCCGGAGGCCTCGCTCGAGAAGCTCTCGCAGTCACGGTCAACGGCACCGTGCGCGATTTGCTTTTCCCCATCGAGTCCGATGCCACCGTGCAGATTCTCACCTGGAAGGATGACGCCGGGAAGGAAGTGTATTGGCACAGCTCGAGTCATCTCATGGCACATGCCGTGCTCGAACTTTTTCCGGAAGCGAAATTCGGCGTGGGGCCCGCCATCGATCAAGGGTTTTACTACGATATCGATATTGACCATGTGCTCACGCCTGAGGATCTCGCGCGCATCGAGGAGAAGATGAAAGACCTGGCCCGCGAGGATCGTCCCTTCGAGCGCAAAGTCCTCACCAAGCAGGAGGCCATCGATTTCTGGAAGGAACGGGGTGACGAGTACAAACTGGAATTGATTGACGGTCTCGACGAGGAAAATGAGGTCATCAGCTGCTACACCGAAGGTTCGTTCACGGATCTCTGCCGCGGTCCTCATCTTCCGTCTGCCGGAAGAATCAAGTATGTCAAACTGCTGAACATCTCCGGCTCCTACTGGAAGGGGGATGCGAAGAACAAGCAGTTACAGCGCATCTACGGAATTTCCTTCCCGAAGAAATCCGAGCTGGAGGAGTATCTCGAGCGACTCGAGGAAGCCCGCAAGAGAGATCACCGCAAACTCGGCAGGGAACTCGAGTTGTTTGCCTTCCATGAGGTGTCACCCGGCGCACCGTTCTGGCTCCCCCGCGGAATGGTTCTGTTTCGCGAATTGCAAAAACTCATACGGAGTCTGCTCGATTCTGCCGGGTACGAGGAGATACTCACACCCATTCTTGTGAAGAAGGAATTGTGGGAACAGTCCGGCCACTGGCAGCATTACCAGGAACATATGTTCCTTGTCGAAGACAGTGAAGACGAGATATACAGCCTCAAACCGATGAACTGTCCGGAAAGCACCTACGTCTACCGTCACAAGGTGCGCAGTTATCGAGATCTTCCGCTGCGATACTCCGAAATAGGGACGAACCATCGCAATGAACTCAGTGGAGCACTCAACGGCATGTTCCGTGTGCGCCAGTTCCACATGGATGATGCGCACTTGTATGTCCGTCCCGATCAGATCCAGGACGAAATCACTGCACTCCTCCGCCTGGTGGAACGCTTTTACAAGATGTTCGGCTTTGATACCTATTATGCGCTGTCGACCCGTCCGGAGGATGCGATGGGGGATCCAGAGCTCTGGGAGACGGCAGAGAAAAGTCTCGCCGAATCCCTTGCAGAGAACGGCATCGACTATAAGCTCAATCCCGGCGACGGTGCATTTTACGGTCCGAAGATCGACATCAGCGTTCGCGATGCCCTGCGTCGCTCGTGGCAGCTGGCGACCATCCAGCTGGATTTCCAGATGCCGGAGCGTTTTGAACTGGAGTATATCGACGAAAAGAATGAGCGCAGGCGTCCGGTGATGATTCACCGCGCAATCATGGGATCGATGGAACGTTTCATCGGCGTGCTGATCGAACATTTCGCTGGTGCGTTCCCGATCTGGCTGTCTCCCGTGCAGGTGGCGGTTCTTCCCATCAGCGATCAGTTCATGGACTATGCTGCTGAAGTCGCATCGTCATTGCGATCCCGCGGTGTGCGTTGTGAACTCGACAGCAGGAATGAAAAGATCGGTTACAAGATTCGCGACTGGGAGGTGCATAAAGTACCGTACATGCTCATCGTCGGCGAGAAGGAACAGTCCTCGCGCTCCGTTTCTGTGCGCAGGCACAGGGAGGGAGACCTCGGCAGCCAGTCTCTGACTGCATTCGAAGAACATTTACTTCAGGAAATCACGGATAAGATACTCTAACAGACCGGAGGCATCACGGCTACAATCAATCGTCCCCAGAGGACACCGCAGAAAAAAACCCGCACCAACGAGGAGATCACGGCGAAGGAGATTCGTCTGATCGACGAGGACGGCAGCCAGCTGGGGATCGTTTCACCCAGAAAAGCGCTTGCCATTGCGGAAGAAAAAGAACTGGATCTTGTTGAAATAGCGCCACAAGCGAATCCACCGGTCTGCAAGATCATGGATTACGGCAAGTTCCGGTATGAACAGCAGAAAAAAGAGAAAGCGCAGAAAAAGAAGCAACAGATCGTGACGGTCAAGGAGGTCCGGTACCATCCCACCACCGACACGCATGACTTCGAATTCAAACTCCGGCATGCACGGCAGTTTCTGCTGGACGGCAACAAGGTCAAGGCATCCGTCGTTTTTCGCGGACGACAGATGGCGCACCAGGAACTGGGGCTCGATCTGCTCCGGAAGTTGCGGGACGCCCTCGAGGACATTGCTCTTGTAGAAAAAGAGCCAAACATGGAAGGTCGGCAGATGATCGCCATCTTCGCTCCCGACAAGCGGAAAATCGGCGAACTGGCGAAACAACTGCGTGAAGAGCAGGAAGAGTAGTGGATCGAAAGAAAAGAAATTCGTATATTTCGAAGCTGTATATTGACTGAAACTACAAGGAGCAGGAATTCATGCCCAAGATGAAAGGCAAGTCCGGAGCGAAGAAGCGGTTCACGCTGACCGGTACGGGCAAGATCAAGCGCGTCAAGGCATATCGCAGCCATATCCTGACGAAGAAATCCACAAAGCGCAAACGGAAACTTCGCAGCTCAACGCTCGTGGACGCGGTGGATGCCGCACGTATCAAGAAAATTATCTGAATCATACAGTAACAGGTGAACAATGCCCCGTTCCAGGAACAAGGTTGCCTCGCACCGGCGCAGGAAAAAAACCCTGCAACGTGCGAAAGGCATGTACGGAGCCAGCAGCAAGCTCATCTCTGTCGCGAAGCACCGCGTCGATAAGGGCCTGCAGTACGCGTACCGTGATCGCCGCGCCAAGAAGCGGACTATGCGCGGTCTGTGGATCACCCGCATCAATGCCGCTGCACGTGAGCACGGTGTCTCCTACTCGCGTCTGATCGACGGTCTCAACAAGAAGAACATCGATATCAATCGCAAAATGCTGGCTGAGATCGCCGTCAGCGATCATGGTGCGTTTGCCGAGATCGTGAAGCTGGCGACTCAGTAAACACAATACTCGACGAAGATCCGCGGGCATTGCATGGTGAGTCAGTCTCACATGTGTTGCCCGCTTTCTTTTCCTGATGTTCATTCGAGAGGATCTGTATGCTATTCGATCGTATCGCAGAACTCACCCGCGAGATGCGGGCGGCCGGAGCGGATCTTGCCGACAGCGCAGCCATTGAGCGCTTTCGTATCACCTATCTTTCGCGAAAAGGACATATCGCAGGCTTGTTCGAAGAGCTCAAGAATGTTGCTCGTGAGGATAAACCCCGAGCAGGCAAGGAGCTGAACGCGCTGCGCGAGACCGCTCAGCAAATTCTCGATGCAGCAACGGAACGACTGGCAAACGACACAGAAGCAGCACAGGATATGCTCGATGTGACGCTCCCGGGACGGATGAGTCAACGGGGGCATATGCATATCGTATCGCGGACAATCGAGGAAATCAGTGATATCTTTCGCCGAATGGGATTCAGTATCGCCGACGGCCCTGAAATTGAATCCGATTACTACAATTTCGAAGCTCTGAACTTCCCGGCCGATCACCCCGCCCGGGACATGCAGGATACCTTTTTTCTGGATGACGAGCACCTGCTCCGCACGCACACGACTCCCGTTCAGATCCGTCTGATGGAAAGATTCCGGCCCCCCATACGGGCTATCTTTCCCGGGAAAGTGTATCGCAATGAAGTCATATCGGCTCGCAGTCATGTGCAGTTCCATCAGATCGACGGGCTCTTCGTCGATACGGATGTCACCTTCGCTGATCTGAAGGGAACGCTGGTCACGTTCGCTCGCATGTACTATGGCTCGTCCCTGAAATACCGCTTCCGGCCAAGCTTCTTTCCGTTTACGGAACCATCCGCTGAAATGGACATCAGTTGTTATCTCTGTGGAGCAAAAGGGTGCCGCGTCTGCAAGTACACCGGGTGGCTCGAAATTCTTGGATGCGGGATGGTCGATCCGAATGTGTACGCTCATGTCAACGTGGATCCGGAGAAATACAGCGGGTATGCCTTCGGTATCGGCATCGAACGTACGGCTATGCTTCGGCACGGATTTGACGATATCCGCCTTCTCCTGGAAAACGACATGCGCGTCAATCACCAATTCAATTGATCATGCAACTCTCCACCAATTGGCTATCGAACTATGTGGAGCTCCCGGATCAGGTCTCGGAGCTCGAAGAACTGTTAACCAATGTCGGCCTGGAGGTTGAATCCATTGAGGATCGCCGGAATGCCTTCAACGGAATTGTCGTAGGTGAGGTTCTCACCTGCGAAAAGCATCCGAACGCGGACAAGCTCTCCGTCTGCACGGTTCATGACGGGGAGGGGGAGCACACCGTCGTATGCGGTGCACCGAATGTTGCCACCGGGCAGAAGGTGATCTTCGCCCGGGTCGGTGCGGAGATGACCAAACTCGGTTTCACCATCGATCGTCGGAAACTTCGTGGCGTCGAATCGGCAGGAATGATCTGTTCGACAGCGGAGCTCGGTCTTGACGAAAATCATGAGGGAATTGCGGTACTGCCTGATGACGCCGTTCCTGGGACGCCGTTTGCACGCTATCTGGGCTACGACGATGTCGTCCTCGGCATTGGCATCACACCCAATCGCGGTGACGCGCTTTCCCATATCGGTACGGCTCGGGACATCGCCGCAGCCACTCGGAAACCCTTGTCGCAA
>JAFGKR010000284.1 GCA_016928515.1 Bacteroidota bacterium
CGAAGGGCCCCGGCACAGGGAGTACGTGCAGGGCTTTTTGCTTGCTTCGCGTCTTGTGACCGCAGGTGAGTTCATGGACTTTATCGCTGATGGTGGATATCGTCGAGCTGAGTTGTGGCTCTCGGATGGTGCTGCTGCCGTCGAGGTGAACGCTTGGGAAGCACCACTGTACTGGGAGGAGTCGGAAGGAAAATGGTGGCACTTCACGCTCGGAGGGTTTCGTGAGGTCCATCCGGACGAACCCGTAACGCATGTCAGTCTGTACGAGGCCGATGCCTATGCGCGCTGGGTGGGTGCGCGTCTTCCCGGCGAGGCGGAATGGGAAATCGCCGCCACGCACCTGCCGATACAGGGGAATTTTGTTGAGACGGAAACGTATCATCCGGCTGCGCTGTCCGCCATCGCGTCGGAAGGACTGCAGCAGATGCTCGGAGATGTGTGGGAATGGACACGCAGTCCGTATGTGCCGTACCCCGGCTATGTTCCCCCGCCCGGAGCGGTGGGTGAATACAACGGGAAATTCATGTCCAGCCAGATAGTGCTCCGCGGTGGCTCCTGCGCGACGTCACGGGATCATATGCGTCCCACCTACCGGAATTTCTTCCCTCCGGACGCTCGCTGGCAGTTTTCAGGCATTCGTCTTGCACAGGACGAAGGAGGAATCTGATGATACGCACCACCACGGTCGATCAGGAACGACAGCTTCTTCTGGATGAACTGCTCGACGGATTGCGTCGCCCACAGAAAATGCTCCCCAGCAAGTATTTCTACGATGAGATCGGATCCGCGCTGTTCGAAGACATCTGCGCGCTCACGGAATACTATCCGACGCGGACAGAAATCGGCATTATGGAGAATAATATCCGTGATATAGCAAGACATCTCGGATCCCGCTGCCTGCTCATCGAATATGGAAGTGGTGCGAGTGTCAAGATTCGTCTGCTGCTGGATCATCTCCGGAACATCGCGGGGTATGTGCCCATCGACATTTCCGCTGAACATCTCCTTGCCGCCGTCGACGAGCTACGGCAAGAATATCCCACACTGCCGATCTTTCCGGTACCGGCGGATTACACGCAGGATTTCGATCTTCCGGAAATCGAGGTCGCCTTCCACCGTCGTGTGGTGTATTTCCCCGGATCCACCATCGGTAACTTCACTCCTGACCAGGCACGGGATTTTCTGCGACATGTCGCGGAAGTCGCGGGAGAGGACGGCGGCCTGCTCATCGGTGCGGATCTGAAAAAGGATGTATCGATCCTTGAAGCGGCATACAACGATACCGCCGGCGTCACAGCGGATTTTAATCTGAACATGCTGGTACGACTGAACCGGGAGTTCGATGCGGACTTCGACCTCGATGCTTTTCGCCACAGAGCCGTCTACAATCCACGGGAGGGACGCATCGAGATGCATCTGATCAGCCGGCGTGAGCAGATCGTGTCTCTTGCCGGCGAGCAATTCGGATTTCATGCGAACGAGAGCATTCTCACCGAGTATTCGTACAAGTATACCCTGGAGGAGTTTGCTGCACTCGCTGCTCCCGGCTTTCGCGTGGAAAAGGTGTGGGTGGACGCGAAGCGGTGGTTCAGTGTGCAGTACCTGACGGTGAGGCAGCAGGCGATGCAGGACAGTCACTCCTGGTAGCGAGCCCGCTTCAGGGGGGTGACCTATTCGGGATGACTGGCCTGTGAATTTCGCTCCACTTCGAGCACAGCCAGCATGATGCGAATTTCCGCGTAGGTGACGGCAGGATCGACCATCCCCTTGATCTTCTTGAGATTTCGATCACGGAGACGCCGGACGGCACCACGGATCTGGTCCTGATGCACCGGCGGCACCAGCGCATCGAGCTTGAGTCGCATCCCCTTGCGGAGCATTTCCGACAGGTGGTTGGAAACGGTGCCTTCGGTCAATCCGCGCTTGTGTGCGATATCCGTGAGGCCCAGACCGCGTTCAGCCAGTTCCCAGGTGCTGCGCATCGCCGGTGTGAGATCCTGGAACGCGCTGCGATTCTGTGCCATGCTCCCCGCCATCGCGTGCTCCTGTTGATAATCCTCGATGGCCGCAAGTAAATCGCGCCCGATTTTCTGAAAGGTGACCGGTCCCATCCCTTCGACGGCCAGCATTTCCTCCCGGTTCTGCGGACGAGCATCGGCCACGGCACACAGGATCTGATCCGAGATCAGCGTATGAGACGGGATGTTGAGCGACGCGGCGATGCGCCTGCGCACGGCTTTCAGCGCTTCCAGCAGTACCGGGTCCGCCGCCGATCCACCGACGGCCTCCGCAGGAGACGGCAGCGGGATGGGAAGGACCTCATATCCCAGATGCGCGCGTCCGACCTCCGTGATGTACACCGACGGACGAAGGGAATCACTTTTCGCAAGCCATCCCATGCCGATCAGCGCATCCAGCGTATCGACGGCGAGCCGCTTGTCCACCGAGCGCATCTTGCCGTAGGTGCTCGCTTCGAACAGTCGATACTGCTTGATCCGTTGTGTCTGCGCACCGCGGAGCACATCCACCAGCGTGCTGCGCCCGAAGCGGCCGCCGGTTTCCGCCGCACAGTGCAGGATCAGTGCGTGGTAGCGCTCGAAAGTGTCCTGCTCGGTTTCCTCCGCGGCGTGAATGACGCTGGAGGTGCAGGTGTCACATTTTCCGCAGACGCCGCGCACATCGGCTTCGTCGAAATACTCGAGAATGATGTTTCGTCTGCAGGCGCTCCCGGTGATATAGCGCTCCATCGCCTGCAGCTTCTCCAGCTGATGCCGCATGCGTCGTTCGATGGCGGAGTAATCGATGTGCAGATCGTGCGCCTGCACACGCTGTCCGAGCAGAGCGATGCCGCTTCCTTTCCTTCCCGGCACAAAATCGATGATGCGCTCTTCGTGCAGCCTGCGCAGCGCGGGCATCAGATCCTCCACCGCGAGGCCGCTTTTCTGTGCGAGCTCATCGAGAAAGAGTGGAACCGGGTCATGGAAGGCACTGCCGCCCACGACGCGGAGCAGCTGCACCATCACCGGTTGCAACTCCGGCGGTGCGGATTCGATCAGCCAGCTGCGCATCCGTTCGGGGGAGAGCAGGAAGTGTACGGTGGATTCGCTCCATGATTCATTGATGCGCCGGATGTACTCGTCGCGCTCGAGAACGTCCAGCGCTCCGCGGACCGCCGCATCCGAGGCATCACCGATCATCGATGCGATCGCCGGTGAGGTCAGCGGCAACAGCCCATCAAATGTCTGCCCGATCTGATTACCTGCGAAATTGTGCAGCTGCACATAGGTCCGCTGAATGAGAGCCCGGTCAGGAAACGTGTTGCGAATGAAGAACTCCGGGAGAGAGCGGTCCTTCGGGTGATACAGAATCGTACAGACGCTTTCCTTGCCGTCTCGTCCCGCGCGACCGGCTTCCTGGTAGTACTGCTCGATGGTCGATGGCATGTCGTGATGCACCACGAAGCGTACGTCTGATTTATCGATACCCATGCCGAAAGCTGTCGTGGCGACGATGACGCGCGTACGACCGTCCATGAAACGCTCCTGCACTTCCTTCCGCTCGGCGGATTGCAGCCCGGCATGATAGGCTTCAGCGTGAATGCCGTGCTGTCGCAGCATGATGGCGAGTTCCTCGACGGTTTTCCGTGTCCCCGCATACACGATGCCGCAGCTTTGCTCCGAGCAGATCCGGAAAATCTCATCCCGTTTGTTGACGCCGTGCATCACGCGGAAAGCGAGATTTTCACGGTTGAAGCCACGGACGATGACGGCAGGATTGGCCAGTCCGAGCTGTGTCTGCACATCCCGGCGCACGTCTGGTGTCGCCGTCGCCGTGAGCGCAACGATTTGCGGTGTACCCAGAAGCTCGATGCTCTCACGCAGGCGCATGTAGCTCGGCCGGAAATCGTGCCCCCATTCACTGATACAGTGTGCTTCGTCGACGGCAAACATGCTGATACGGATGCCCTTCATGCGCTCGACGAATGACCTGCTTTCAAATCGTTCCGGTGCGACGTACATGAGCTTGTACCATCCGTTCCGCGCTCGGTCGAGACGGTCCATCACCTCCCGGTAATCGAGCATGGAATTGATGAACGTCGCCTTGATGCGTGCCCGTTCGAGGGCCGCCACCTGATCCTGCATGAGGGAAATCAGAGGGGAAATCACGATAGTCAGGCCGTCGAACACGACGGCGGGAATCTGGTAGCAGATGGATTTGCCGCCGCCGGTGGGCATGACGGCGATGGTGTCTTTGCGTGCAAGAATCGTGCGGATGATTTCATCCTGTCCGGGACGGAAGGATTCATATCCGAAATGCTGCTGCAGCGCCTGCAGCGCGTCTTCGAAGGTTGGTGACTGCATCGTCGTACTCCCTATGTGTGAACGATGGTGGAAAATGGATCGTATGTTGACCGTATCCGGAAATGCTGCATCATGCGAACCCGTGGAGCCCCGATTCAGGTCCGGCGGAGCTGTCTCCGATCACGATGGGGTAGTGGCCTCATACTCAGATGACCGGCTCCTCGACGGGCGGTCGCGTATGGATGGCGGGACCGGATTCCGCAGGGGTATGATAGTACGGTGCCAGCTCATTCGACATGAATTTCGTGACGGCAAGGATGACGCCAAAGTCGTCGAGATAGCCGACGAGCGGTGCCAGATCGGGAATCGCATCCAGGGGCGAAATGAAGTAGAGAAGCGCGCCGACAACGATGGTCTTGCGCTGCCATGGGACGTTTCCGTCCATGAAGTAGCGGAACAGGGCGAGCAGATCCTGGGCGAAGCGCAGCTTGCCGCCGACGCGTTCGAGTTTGTTCTCGAACTGGTCGCGTACCTGCCGCGCCTGTCGGCGATAGATCTCTTCATCCTGCTCGCCGCCGATGTCGTAGCCTTCGAAAAACTGATTCAGTTCTTTGTCCATGGAATCCCTCATGCGGAAAAAACAGTCCTGAATGATGAAAAATAGAAGTGGGCTCACAAAAGAGCAAGGGAAAACCACGGGAGAGAAAGAAAAACCCGTCGGTGTGCATGTCCCGACGGGTTGAGAATGTATATGAGAGCGTGAGTGTCTAGTCGGAAAGCCGCAGCTTCGCGAGAATCGCGGATCCGAGAGTACTCAGCGGTTTCATGAATGCGTAGATCAGGGATGCGGCGGTTGCGCTTCCGTGTCGGCCATGAGGATGTGGATGCGCGATGGCGATACTGCGTGCACTGCGATTTCCGAGACGCGCTTCCGTTATCATCTGCTGTCCGACCATTCTGCAACCTCCATACTGCTGGTTTCGAAAACGAGGCAAATAATATAGTGCAAATATCGGGCCATAAAAAAACATGCAAAACAGGCCGAATTTCGAGGTTTTTCTGCTGCAAGCTGTGAAAATGAGGAACGTTTTGTGAATTATGTTCACGCCTCTGCAAGAATCAGTAATTCGATTCGTCTTTCCATTGGGTGATTTTCCATGGATGATCAGCGGAAGATCGTCGGAGATCGAGACTGACGCGTCCGTCGACACGTACGATATCGCTGGGATTGAACGTGACGGTGAGATTGAAGCTGCGCGTCACACTGCTGCGCAGCGAGTCACCCGAAAATCCGACGATATTGTTCCACACGAGGTTGAGGCTTCCGGCATTCTGGAAGAGATGCCAGGTGATGCGCATCTCTTCGTCCCTTCCCCAGCTCTCGTCGACGCGACGCTCGTAGTCGCGGTAGGTGAACATGAAATCCTGTGCCAGCAGTCCGCCGTAGATCGTGGTGTCCTTGAACGTGTAGGCGTAACGGAAATTCTGAAACAGGCCGTCCACCGTCTTCTGGTCGGTGATCAGGTTCGTCCCGCCCTCCTCACCATCCTCGATGGCCGGTGCAAAGGGATTGCAGGAGGCCGTAATCATCACAGACATGACCACACAGAATATCCTGGTCCACATCCACGGGGAGGATGTCCGTGGTGCGGATGTCCGTTGTAGGGCGGATGTCCGTTGTAGGGCGGATGTCCGTTGTAGGGCGGATGTCCGTGGTGCGGATGTCCGTGGTGCGGATGTCCGTGGTGCGGATGTCCGTGGTGCGGATGTCCGTGGTAGGGCGGATTCATGAATCCGCCCTACAATGACCGAATATGGTTTCCAATCCGGTCGCGGAATATCGGATTCCTCCGCATGACCGGACCCACCCGGTCGATCGCATTCGCCACGAATCAATTTGCGAACCGTCCTTTCCATTCGCTCCAGCTCGTCTGGTCCGGAATGGGAATGTCCGTCCATCGCGCGATGCTCCAGATGGAATTCCGGTCGGTGTGCATAATGAACTGCAATGTTCCTCGCACGGTCTCGGAGATACCGCTCACCCCGTGTCGGAATGTGCAGTCGTACATGCCCTCATAAATGGCGGAATCGGCGGCAATGACGGAGAACGTACCAGACAGCACGAGACTGGAAGCTGCAGTCTCTTCGGCGAACGCCTTCATGGCGGCGAACCAGGCCCGCTCGGACTGCAGTGACCAGGCCGAGAATGTGACAGCATAGCGTCCCGCCGCAGCTGCTGTGGGAATGAAGGTATATCCCCGCTCGGAATTGAGTGTATCGACCAGGCAGCGGACGAAATTTTCGGTACTTTTCTCCGACACGGCGTTCTCGAGGTTTTCGATCACCAGATCCGGAGATGTCGGGGGAACGAAGGTGCTGCTTCCACTGCTCGGTGCTTGGGGATCACGGGTTTCGAACAGGCCACAGCCAGTGAGCAGGAGCAGCAGTGCAGGGATCAGGATGCGAATGCTCATGCGTTTGCCCGTGTAAACATCAGACAGCGGGGAGATGACGGGGTGAAATCGCCGCCCGTGTAATCGCCGTACACGGCTTCCAGGCGCAGGCGGCATCTCTGGAACATACGTTGAAAATCCTCCAGTGTAAACAGCCGTACCGATTCTCTGTACTCTCGTACGTCACCGTTGCGAAAAACCCGGATGGTTTTTTCGACGCGGTGATGTTCGATGCGGCGCTCCTGGACAATGCGCGTGTCACCAACACATTGTTCCGATACGGGAATGAGTGTGTCCCGCAGTTGTGTACTGTTGAAGAAATCCAGCATGTACCATGCGCCCGGTCGCAGCACGGATCGCACCTCATGCAGGACAGCTTCGTTCGCTTCGTCGCTGCGGAAATATCCGAAGGCGGTGAACAGCTGCAGGACGGCGCCGAAACTATGGTTCCGAAAAGGGAGGGCGCGCATATCCGTGCGGACAAGGTGGACGCGGGCATTGTGACGCTGTGTCTTGCGTGCGGCCGCATGCAGGAGGGTCGGGGAGAGATCCGCCGCGGTGACATGGTAACCGCGTCGTGCCAGTTCGAAGGCATGGCGCCCTGATCCGCAGGCAAGATCGAGCAGCGGGTACCGACGGAGGTTTCCGTGCGTAACGGATTCGAATAGGTCCACCGCATGATGTGCCTCCCGTGAGTCGCGATGGGCGTACAATTCGAGATACAGTTCGTCTGCGAACCAGTGTTTGTACCAGGACATGGGATTCCTGCGCGGATGATGAGTCAGAGCGCGATGCGTCCTTCGAACGCGCGGGATATTGTCGCGGCATCGGTGTACTCAAGGTCGCTGCCCATGGGGATACCCCGAGCGATACGGGTCAGGCGCACACCGAAGGGCTTGAGCAGCCGGGTCAGATACAACGTCGTTGCTTCGCCCTCGACATTCGGGTTCATCGCGAGGATGATCTCCTCCACATCGCCGCTCACACGATCGAGCAGCTCGCGAATGTGCAGATCCTCAGGACCGATCCCTTCGAGCGGGGAGAGGCTGCCGCCGAGGACGTGGTAGAGACCACGGAACTCATTGCTGCGCTCGATGGCGAAAACGTCGTTGGATTCCTCCACAACACAGATGACTTCATGTGTGCGCTTGCTGCTCGTGCAGATGCTGCAGGGATCGTCTTCGGTGATGTTGCAGCAGACGGAGCAGGTACGGACATTGTCTTTGACCAGCAGCAGTGCGGCGGCCATGTGTTCGATTTCCTGGCGGGGACGCTTGAGCACGAAGAGCGCAAGACGTTGCGCTGTCTTGCGGCCGATGCCTGGCAGACGGGAGAATTCCGCGATCAGGGCGTCCAGCGATGGAGAGGTGGAAAGCATGACGGCAGGCGGGGTGGATCAGAGACCGAGATTGCCGAGATCCAGTCCCGGAATGTTGGGAATCATCCCCGAAGTCGCCTTGCTCATTTCTTCCTTGGCCATTTTCTGTGACTGCTCGATGGCCTTGTTCACGGCCGAGAGAATCAGGTCCTCAAGAAGCTCGATGTCGTCGGGAGAAACGACATTTTTCTCGAGGGAGATTTTTCTGATCTCCTGCTTACCGTTGATGGTGACGCGCACCATCCCGCCGCCGACCTCGACAGTGCTTTCCAGGGCACGCAGCTTTTCCTGCGTTTCGTTCATGCGCGACTGCAGTTCCTGAACGCGCGCCATCATATCCTGAAGATTAAGACTCATGGGGGGTGTAGGGTTATTGAGGTTATTGGATAACGAGCCGACGGCTCGCGGGTACGGAAATAAAATCTCGTCATTTTGCGGGACGATGGCAACCCGCCCGGCAAATCACGACCCGGCGATGGTGATGCGCACCTCGAGGCCGCCTTCATGCGAGGTCGTGCCAGGGATGCGTGATCCGACTTCTGCGTCCGGACGTGTGCGCTGGTAACGATAAAACAGCGATGCCTGCACACGCTGACTGATGCTGTATCGCACGCGTGGCTCGAGGCTGATGCGTGTGATGCCCTCGCGCGGCTGTCCGCCGCTGCCAAGGTCGTTGATGCTGTAAATGCGGGACGATGTCTTGTTCAGACTGAAGGCGAAGGTGAACTGAATGTCGTTTTTCAATGACACACCGAGGAAAGGCATTTCGAAACCGGACTTCTTGAATTCCGCCTGTACCGTGAACTCGTCGGAATTGTCTTCGACGATATTGCTTGCAGAGGTGTTCAGACCGAAGGATCCCTGCTTGTCCCAGCGCGTCTGAATACTCAGATCACCGCCCCATACCTGATTGAACGCGAGCTGTACGCCGATCAGCGGCTTGAAGCCCGTGCTCACCTGCTTGTTGTCCGTAATGCGCGTCCCATCGTCCTGACTGTGACGGTAGCTCATCGAATAGTTCGACGTGTATCGATGTTCGAGGGAAATGCGGTCGGCCAGCCCTTCCAGCAGACTCCATTTTTCCAGGCCATCCCAGCGGAAGCCGTAATTCAGGCGCGGAAAGAAGCTGCCGAGAATACCCGACAGCCATGGCACGGCCTCAAATCCCTCCTCGAAAGCCTGCGCGAGCAGCTCGGATTCCGTCCGGGTATCCGTCGGATCGGCGAGCAGCTCCTGATAGCGCTCATTGACGGCGTTCATGTTCGTGTTGAAAAGACTGAACAGGAAAAAATCCGGGAAGGCCATGAACGAGCGTTCCAGTTTGCCCGTCGTGGTGGTGCTGGTGATCGTCTGCACGCCATTCTCGTCGGTGCGCAGCTGATAGTTCTTGTTGATCGACCAGCGCAGATCCCAGTTCAGATCCAGGCGGGCTCCTTCCCACAACGGCCTGTTGGTCTTGATCGAGAAGCTGTTGGACTGTGTATAGTTATCGGCGTACGTGCCCTGCGGATTCGGAGCACGGAGACCGCGGCTGTAATCCTCGATGCCGATGAAGGGGAAGGAACTCTTGAACGCGAGCCTGCCCGATGCGGGATTCGGATCGCTGATCAGACCGAGCTGATACAGGCGTGACGGCCCGAGATCCGCATCCGGCGGATTACCGAAGGGGACGCTGGTCCAGAAACTCGAAAAGCCGGTTTCCCCGCGAACGCCACCGACCTGGCTTGCATTGCTCTGTGTATACGTGATGCCGATGTTGTCGTAATCCAGGAACGGAAGCTTGATCGCGTAGTAGGCGGCCTCGCGCAGGATGCGGCCGATGGCGATGCCGCCGCCCACAACGGTGGAATCCTCCGTTGTGGTGACACCGGGAATCGGGGCTTCACGCGTCATCATCGCAATCAGCTCTCTCCGCGCGGACTGGATTTCGTCATTGAGACTGACAATGGCCTCCAGATCCTGCTCACCCTGCGGATTCCGTTTCATTTCCGCCAGCTCTCTTTCTTTCTCGACGATCTGCTGCATGCGGTCAAGAAATTCGGGGTCGGTGTCGGGAAACTCCTCCTTCAGCTGTGCGAGAATGTCGCTGATCGGCTGCGTTTTCAGTTCCGCTGCCCGCTCGAGTTTGGCCGTCTTCTCCTCCTTTCGTTCCTCGATCGAACGGCTGCTGCGACGCCCGGGTACGGGTGCCCGCTCCGGTGTGACGGGGCCGCCAGTGGCAGCACCACCCGAGAACAGCGGATCGAACATGCTTTTCAGCTTCAGATTGATCTGCCCGTTGAACGTGGCGTTGTACCCGGCGTTACGTCCCTGTTCCGCCTGCTGAATGTTCTGTTGCCAGTTGTAGGATACCTGGTAGGACATGGTCAGGTCGAGATAACGATCGAGATCGAAAATCGGCGGAATCAGCGGTCGGCTCTGCAGAGAAAATTGTTGCTGATAATTTGTCGGAATACCGAAATACAGGCTTCCGCTTCGTCCGAAAAAGATGTCGTTGAAGATGGCGGAACTCTGCCGTTGCTGGACGACCGGCAGATTGTACTGGTCGAGCACCGGGTCGCCGTTCTCGTCGCGGAGCAGTGTCGTCTCCAGTCCCAGCAGTGAGGTACGCATGTTCGCACCGTAGCTGCCGCTGAGATTCAGCAGACTCTCTTCGGAGAGGGTGAACGCGAGATTCCCTGCACGGTTGTGTGTGAAGGAACGGATGTACGGCCGCACGCGATACGGCTCGCGCTCCACCTCCTCGGTGCGGGAGCGTTCAAGCGTTGCGTTGCCACTGATGCGTGAGGGAAGAAAGAACCACTTGGCGTCCTTGTAGAATTCGAGGAGGGGGATGCCGTCGAAGATGCTGAACGGCTTGACATAGGCCTCACGCCCGAAATCGTATCCATACCCGATTCTCGCCTGCCACTGCCAGTTGCGGCGGGAACGGAAAATCGTGTTGCGTTCACGCGTGATGGAATAGTTGTAGCTCAGCTCGAGGCGGTTGACGATATCCTGGATCAGCCAGCTTTCTCCGGGCACTTTCAATTTCACTGTGGGGATCGCCCAGCTGTCGCGAATGGTCAGGGTCTGCGTGGCGATGCGCGCATCTCGTACGGCAATCTCGACTTCGCGCTCGGATGCACCGTCCGAGCGCAGACGATCCGCCAGCGCGGTAACCATCGCTTCGACTTCAACATCGGGCTGGCCCGGGACGAGCAGAGGTTTCGAAAGGTTTTCCGCGTGCGTATAGGTTACACGCATCTGCGTACCTTTCCAGTCCTCGGGCAGAGCCTTGTCGAGATTGAGCGTCGTGGTCAGACTCCAGTTCGTCGTGTAGGCACGGGTGGCACTGAAGCGCTCGGATATGGAGTGGAAGTACGGATCGCTGTGATTGATGGTGGCACTCACGTCGGCGATGTCGGCCAGGCGCAGGTTCATCGATGCGTTGTATGCATATCCGTTTTTAGTGTTCGGCTGAATGACACGCAGCTCGTTGATCCAGACGCGACCCGTGATGGGATCCGGTGCACGGTTCCGGACACCTACGCTCATGAATTGCACTCGCACGACATCCGGATTCCCCTTGACCCAGAAATAGGCATTGTTTTTCCCACGCACCGGGAAATCAGTATCCACACTCACGCTGTCGATCAGGTTCTTGACGGCCGTCAGCTCAGCGAAATTGATTGCCACTTCGTTGTTGTCTGACCAGCCCGGTTCGATCAGTGCGCGGTACTCGTAATAATTCGCGGTGTCGATTCCGAAGCGCATCACCAGTTCGTAGTCCGTGCTCTGCAGATTCTGGTCGCCGTGCACGTACATCTTGAGTTGACGGTAATTGAACAGGTCGATGCCGTTGCCGGGGAAGAGACGGTACGCTTCGCGCAGCGAGTCCTGCGGCAGGTTGGTGAAGTCCAGCGACAGCGACTGCTCGTTGCCGTAGATCTCCTGATCGGGACGCGTGCGGTCGCGGGGACGAATCACTCCCGGAGGCGTCGTGTACTCGCCGGGATTGTCTTCGATGTTCACCACCGAGACGGCAAACATGGGATCGTTGCGTACGCGCTCGTACCACTGGTTGCCGACGAAGTTGAATTCCGCGATGCGAATGTTCACCGGCGTATTCGGATCCGTCGTCTCGATGTCGTTGAGAAGGACGCGCATGTATTCCACGTTGTCCAGCGCCGGTGATCCGATCGAATCGGTCGGATTCATCAGGGGGATGCGGAACTGATACCAGCCGTTGGTGCCGCCGCCGACAACGAAGGGATGTGGATCAGCGGGATTGTTGAACCGTGTCGTGTCGAGATCGATCACATAGCGGTAGAAGTCATTCGCCAGATCAAGGATGCTGTTGTTGTTGAGGTCTTCCGTGTCGGGGAACTGTCCGGCGGGATCGTCAATGTTGCCCTGTGTCCCGTTGAACTGCGTCCAGTTGTTCGGGTCATAGGCAAAATTGTCGCCGCTGGGATCGGCTGCGTCGATCAAGCCCTGTGCGATCTGATCGGCATAGAGTGCGCGTTCCTCATCGTCGGTGAGCATATCCAATCCCACATCCTCACCCGGATTCAGGATACCGTTGCGAATGGAACCCGCCAGAACGTCATCCTCGGAATTGAGTTTCCCGTTCGGTATCACATCCTCGGAGATTTTTCCGAGGTCAATGATCAGTTTGCCGCCGGTGTTGTTTTCGACCCGCATCCACATCTCGATGTAGTTGAAGTTGCCGTCGACGAGGTTCGTGGCGTTGACCGGCAGCAGGCGCATCATGCCTGCCCAGTTGCGTCGCTGCACACCGAGATCGGGTGTGTAATTGTACTGTCCCCGCCGCTGCGGGTAGAAATCGAGATCGAGGACGGTGACGCGCTGATCCTCGCGGGCCACACTCTTGTCGGGCCAGATGTCGTCCACACGCACGGTCTTCGCGGAAAGCGACGTGATGGGGATGTTGTACCAGTCGAGCTTCGCCCGCAAGGACTGCATGGCACTGTCTCCCACGGCGGGTGTGGCAGGAAGTTCCGGAGGGACGGAGCCGAGCCGCCAGACGGAATACGCGGTCTGCAGGGGGATGAAGATGCGCGAGCCCTCGAAGTCGTCGAGATACGCGATGCCCTCTCCGCCGTCGGATGGGATGGTGCTGGTCTTGCTGCTCGCCTGCGGCATGACCATGGCGGCCTCCCCTTGAAGTGTCAGTGTGGATTTCTCCTTTGTCGAGAGGAAGGGTAGCGTGTTCAGGGCTTCGGTAAGCACGGGGGCATCTATGGTCGTCTTCGCGTCGATGCCGAACATGGAGTTGCTGATCGGTTCCTCGCCGATACGCACCTTGTCGCTGAGCGTTTTCTGGTTCAGGCTCATCCAGGTAAAGCCGAAGTAGGAATCCTGCCCCAGATCCACCTCGCCGCGTGCGCCGAGCAGCGTCTTGGAGGCGAAAGTGAAGAGATCCTGCTTTTCGTATTCGATATCGACCTTGGCTTCCGGGACGAGCGCTTCCTCCTTGGTGATGCGCACGGTTCCGACCTGTTCGTCGACGGTGTAATCCACGCCAGGTGTGAGGGGGGAACCGTTCAGGAGCACACGTACCGAGCCGGGTACGACGTTGAAGCCAAGGTTGTACACGGTGGAAGCCGAACCGCGTGTTTGCCCCGTGATGACGATCTTGTCCTGCGAACTCTGCCGCGCCTGTGTCTTGGTCTGTGTGTAGATTTCGGGATAGGCGTACTGCTCCATCTCCGAGGGATTGCCACCGTAGAGTGTCCGGAAGAGGGACTTCATGCCGGCATCCCATGGCTCCAGTGTGGGGAAAATGATCTCACCCCGCGCGGGATTCACTGTCAGCCCGGGAAGGAAGTCGATCTTGCCGTCCGGTGGACCACCGCTGTCGTCGGTGTAATCGAGCCCGAAGAGCCGGATGAGCTGCGCATTCGTGTTCGGCAGGATCTCCTGATCGGGCTGCCCGCCGTTGCGGTACACGATCTTGAAATTCGCCAGATCCTCCGCCGTGAGATTACGGGTGTTGAGCGAGTAGATGCTGCGTACCTTGAGCTTCCATGCCTTCTCGAAGGAGGGACCGAGGTTCTTCGGTTTCACCAGCTTCAGGACCATGCGTGGCGGAACTTCCTCGTTCTCTTCATTGGTGAATGGCGGGATTTGCTTGATACGCTGATCGCTCGCAAAGGTACCATATATAAGATCATCCGCGTTGCTCGCGTCGTTCCCACTTTCGATGCGATAGGCGACCGCGATGACCTGATCGTCCTGTATGCTCTGGTTGAGCGTGATGATGCCCGTGTTTGGATTATAGGTGAAGTCGACGTCTCGCTGGATGCGCTTGAACTTGCCGACCTCGATTTCCCCCGACTTGGGTTCCACCCGCTTGTTCGGGTCCAGGAGATCCACATATGAGGCAGGGAAATCGGGGTCGTCGGCTCGATACGGTGTCAATTGTCCCGCAGCATCCCCGATATCGATGAACGCCACGACCTCGCGCTCCTCGGGATCGGTGACCACGCCGCTGGTGGTCGGACGTGAAAGCCAGACTTCGATATCCTTGATGTACAGATCCGGCCGGATTACGACCGGTGCCGTTGCCTGGGGATTTTCCGCACGGTAGTTGTAATACGCCTCATACGGCGAAAGCCCGTTCTGATCGCGGTCGCGATACTGCGCTTCGATGAAATAGTGGCTGTCGGAATATTCGAAGGCATGGCGCTCGAACTGTTGTTCCTGTGCGCCTCCGTTCAGAGAAAGTTTCGACGCTTCTCCCTTTTTTTGTGAGGCGATGGTCGCGAGACGCAGCGGCCCGGCCTGGAATTCCGCCTTGATGCCGAAGAGTGCGCCACTGCCCTGAATAAGCGTCGACGGTGTTTGCAGCGATACGTTTCCGGCTTCGACGGACTGAATGATCTCATCCTCGTAACCGGTGTACTTGATCTTGAGTTGATTCTCGTAGTCGAACGTCCGCTCCGTGCTCCAATCCGCCCGGATGCTCAGCTTGTCTCCGACGAGTCCGTTGACGTTGATCTGCACCTGCTGTTTGAAGTTCGGGGAGAACTGTGTCGGCTGCAGGAACACTGACTGCTGGTCGGAAGTCTCGATCTTGAAGCCGGCATTGATGTCGATCGTCCCGTTGATTCGCACGCTGATGCGGCTGCGGTCGCCGAAAATGCTCATCAGCGGATTCGGCGCAATCGGGATGTCAATTTCCGTGATGTTCTTCAGGAGGTTCTGGAGAGGATCGCCTTGTTCGGTGGTGTATTCCGACGCCTTTTCGGCGGTGCGCATGTCGCGCTCGTAATTGTATCGTGCGCGGATGTAGTCTTCGAGTGACATCCGCAGGGGTACGCGTACGTCCTTTCCATTCACCACTTCACGGATGAGCACCTCGTTCCTCGCCGAGTCCACCTCGATGACATGCTGGATGCCGCGCGAGGGTTGCAGGTACAGCGGGGACACGCGTGAGCGGGAAGAGGGAGCGACAGGGGAGGGACGCGGTCGTGGTGGAAGGAATTTCGCTCGTGCGGTCGAATCCACGGGCGGGATATCGAGACTGTCGAGCGGGAGCGACGGAACGAGCGACGATTTCAGTGCATGCGCGAAGGACTCCAATTCCAGATCCACCGCGAAAGGATCGGCGATCTCCACCGCACCTGCATCCATGATCCAGTCCTGCGCGCCAGTGTCGGCGATGAGAGCGAGCATCGCCTCTTCGGTGGTTCCTGTCTGTTTCAGGGCGTACCCGTCGATTTCGTCCAGGGACGGATCTGCAGGGGATAGCTCCACTGGTGCCGCGAAAGTCCGATGCGGCCGCCCGGGAAGATTCATTGCCGTCGCCAGACCTGCCTGCACATAGGCATTCCACTCCATGGCCGCTTCGATGGTGATCACGGTGGGTGTGAACACCGGTTCGACGCTCGCGCCGAGGAAGACCAGCAGGGATGTCGCGGATATGGCGAAGAGTCGGCCGACGTGGTGCAGGGAAGAGCGTATACCTTTCCTGTACCCCGCCTGCGGGGTGACTGTACTCATGCGTTTCGCGTGGGGATTCAAACGTCTACTGCCGTGCGAGTTACCGAGATTGTCTTACGCGGTAGAGATCAGTTCGATAGGGGGCCCTGAGCTGTGAGACGTTCGTGAGATGTATCAAGATGAGGGAAACGGCGATACGCGCTTGATCTGAATGTACATTTCCATCGTGAACAGCAAAATTAGAAAGAGTTGCGCACCCGTGCAAGGAACCTTGTTGCAGAAATTCGGTATATTTCTCATTACTGTCTTCCGGAAGCTGAGAGAAGGTCCGGGAAGCATCGTTGCCCTGATCCACTTCCGGTGAACGAAGGGTGAGGATGACTGAACGGGGAATGCTTCGTCAGCCTGAGCTTGATCAGTATGGCTGTCTCTTCTCTCTGCGAGACCTCATGGACAGTCCCGGAACAGTGTAGCGCGTTCTGCGCACTCATGCAATGGAAAATCCTGTGCGCCCCTCGGGGCGGGAACAATACATGATCGTATCCCGTCATATCCTGCGTGCCCACATCGGTCCGTTTCTCTTTTCGAACGCGATTATCATTTTCCTGTTTCTGTTGCAGTTCCTGATGAAGCGTGCGGGCGATCTGGTGGGCAAGGGACTCAGTCCATGGATCATTCTGGAGCTGATATCCCTCAACCTTGCCTGGATGCTCGTCCTGTCGGTGCCGATGTCGGTGCTGGTCGCCACGCTGATGGCTTTCGGTAAGCTTTCCGCCGACAACGAGGTCACCATCATGCGCGCGAGCGGCATGAGTCTCTACCGCATGACCACGCCCGTTTTTCTGGCGGCAATCGGCGTCACGGTTGCGCTGATCTGGTTCAATAATTTCGTGTTGCCCGAAGCGAACGTACGCTTGCAGACACTGATGACCGACATCGTGCGTATCAAGCCCACCTTGTCGCTGCAGGCTGGTGTGTTCACCGCCGAACAGGATCTGCCGAATTATCGCATCCTTGTACGTCGCACGTTCGAGAAGAGCAACGATCTCGAGGGGGTGACGATATACGATCTCTCCGATCCCGACAACAGCATTGTCGTGACTGCGAAGCGGGGGACGGTGAATTTCTCTCCCGATTACGCCGACGTCATCATGGATCTGCGCGATGGGGAGATCCACCAGCTCGACAGCCGGACCTATACGCGTTACAGGAAGCTTCGTTTCATGCGGCACCGCGTGGCCATGCCCGCAAGTGGCTTCGGCTTTCAGCGCAGCGACGCCTCCACCACGCGCCGCGACGATCGTACGATGAGCGCGCAGATGATGCAGGCGATCGTGGATTCCATCGATACCCTGCGAACCGGGAAGATCGGCAGATTCGAAGAGCGCATGGTCTCGCATCTGCGTGCCTACGTGCAGGGAACGCCGAAGTACTACGCCGCTGCACCCTCGCGCTCCACGGTGGAGGAGTTGCAGCGTAGCTTTCAGCGCGCTCCCGGCGAAGAAGCGATGGAGGGAATTCGTACGCCGCGGGCTGCGCCGGGTTCGCAGAGAAGGCCGCCGGGCGTGGGTGGCGCGGCGGGTCGCAGCGATCCGGTCGATCCCGGGGAGATCGGAACTGCGGTCGACAGCACCCAACCGCGGAAGCGGGTGGATTCCCTCGGCGCGGCATACCGCGCGCTGACCGACATCCGGCAGCTGCAGGCACAGGCGCTTGCCGAGATCAGCGGCATCGAGTTCGACCAGAAACAAATGGACCGTTATCTGGTGGAGATCTACAAGAAGTATTCCATTCCCGTGGCCTGCCTGGTGTTCGTGCTGATCGGAGCCCCTCTGGGCATGATGGCGCGTCGCGGGGGATTCGGGATGGGGGCGGGGCTCAGTCTCGGCTTTTTCCTTTTTTACTGGGCCTGCCTTATCGGCGGGGAAAAGCTCGCCGACCGCGGCGCGCTGTCTCCATTCTGGGGGATGTGGGCAGCCAACATCATCCTTGGTATCATCGGCGTTCTGCTCACGATTCGCACCGCGCGCGAATCCCGGGTCATCGACTGGTCTGTTTTCACCCG
>JAFGKR010000052.1 GCA_016928515.1 Bacteroidota bacterium
GCTGAAGAGAACATACGTCGCGCTGTGGTCCCGTTTCTCTCTGCTGCAGTTCTTCGTGATCGTCTTTGGCTGCCTGGCGTTGCTCCTTTCGAATGCGACAGGACAGGACGCGCATCCGGTGTGGCCTCCGGCTCCCGCCAATCCTCGCATTCGATATGTGGGATCGATCGCGTCCGAGCGGGATATCGGATCCGAGCCGTCATGGTTCGAGAAAATCTGGAATGCGATCATCGGGAAAACCAATTCTCCCGGAATCCTTGCCCAACCGGTGGGCATTTCGGGAAATGACGTCGGCGTGCTGTTTGTCGCCGATCCGGTGAGCAGATGCGTTCATGTGTTCGATCCGGTGGAGGAAACGTATGAGCAGATACGCGATGCTTCATCAGGGTGGCTTCAGGGTCCGGTCGGAGTCACCTGTGACAGCCGAAATCATCTGTATGTCAGCGATGCCGACGCCGGAAGAGTGACCGTCTATGATGCTTCCTTCACACCGCTTTTCGATATCTCCGACGGTCTCATTCGTCCGACCGGTCTTGCGGTATACAGGGATATGCTGTATGTGGTCGATTCCGGTGCGCATCTGATCCGTGTCTACGATACAGAGGGGCGTCTTCTGGAAACAGTCGGCCGCAGGGGATCTGCCCCCGGCGAGTTCAATTTCCCACTGTTTCTCACCGCCGCAGCAGGGCTGAAGGTCGTCGATGCGCTGAATTTCCGGATTCAGAGCTTCGATGCGGATATGCATGTCGTCTCCGTTTTCGGCTCAGCTGGGGATCGGCCGGGAACGTTTGCCCGTCCCAAGGGGATCGGAGTGGACAGTGACGGGAACGTGTATGTGTCGGATGCGTTGTTTGACGCCGTGCAGGTGTTCGATTCCAGCGGTACGCTTCTGCTCGTGTTCGGACAGACCGGGAGTGGGGAAGGTGAGTTTCAGAGTCCGAACGGAATGTACATCGATGTATCGGACCGCATCCATATCTGTGACGCACTCAACGGCCGCGTGCAGATCTTCGAGTATCTGAAAGGAGGAACGGAATGAGACCATCTGCTGCAATGCCGGTCTTGGAGGGCAGGCACGGCCGCATCCGCATGACCGTGCTGTTTCCGGGACATGTGTTCCTCATGCTCGTCCTCCTCCTGCCGGTGATGCATTTCACCACGTTGCAGGCGCAGAATTCTGTCGTGAACACTGTCCATAATCTCTCCGTGAGCGGTCCGGGAGGGATAACGGCCCAGACCGAGACGGCGGTCTGCGTGTTCTGCCACACGCCGCATGCATCGACCGGGAGCACCCCGCTGTGGAACCGGGGACAGCCGTTGAGCACGTATCAGTTGTATTCGAGCGATTACCTCCAGCAGCTTGCGGTGAGTTATCCCGCGGCAGCGCAGCCAAATCCCCGGTCGCGGATGTGTCTGAGCTGCCATGACGGAACGATCGCCGTCGGCGCGGTCTACAATCCGGCATCGACAGGAACCCCCATCCCCATGTCGGGAGCGGTGACGACCATGCCCTCGACGAGCAGGGCGAATCTGGGAACGGATCTGCGGAACGATCATCCCGTGGGGTATCCGTACAGCACCGCGAGTGATCCGGAACTGCTTCAGCGTTCATGGCCGTGGAACACTGCGGTGAAGCTTGACCCGGATGCATCCACGGGACGGATCGAATGTCACACCTGCCATAATGCGCATGACGACAGCTACGGGTATTTCCTCAACATGTCGAATACCGGAGCCGCGCTCTGCCAGTTCTGTCATCAGAAAACGGACTGGAATACCGGGGCGGGAGTGCACAAGCTTTCTGCGCAAGTGCTGACACCCCCGGGTGCCACGTCGCCGACGACGCTCGCCGAGTGGTCGTGCAGAAGCTGTCACGTATCACATGCTGCAGGAAGCGGCCCCTCGCTGCTTCGGGCGACGGAGGAACTCACCTGTCTCGCGAGCAACTGTCATGGAAGCGCAGCAGCGAGCACGACGGTGGATATCGCCGGCGAACTCACACGCAGCTATCGCCATCCCGTCAGCAGTGCATCCACGGTCGGGTATCATATCAATTTCAAGGTGGAGGATGCGGCCCGGCTGCAGACGTACCGGCATGCGGAATGTCAGGACTGCCACGCACCGCATTCCGCAGAGAACGGCACTCATGACGGATCCACGCGCGACATCGCAGCCGTCACCGGGGGCAGCGGTGTCCTGAAAGGCGTCTGGGGAGTCGAACCCGCATTCGGCAGCCTTCCGACGGGAATGACGGACAACGACAACGTGTTCTCGAACGTCTCATCGTATACCAAGAAGACCCCCGCTGAGCACGAGTATCAGATCTGTCTGAAATGCCATTCCGACTATGTCACCGGGACGCACAGAAACATCGCCGAGGAGCTCGATCCCCGGTATCCCTCGTATCATGGAATCATGGCGGCAGCCGGCCCGGGGAACTCGAATCCCTACTGCAACACGAATACCATGAACAATCCATGGGGGACTTCCCGCATCGTATGGTGCTCCGACTGTCACGGCACGGACAACACCACGAATCCCTCGAGCGGTCCTCACGGTTCGAACCAGCAATATCTGTTGGTCGCCACGACGGTGAGCAGCAGCAGCACCGGTACCCCGCTCTGCTTCGTCTGTCACAAGGAAAGCGTCTACTGGTCGACCAGCAGTACGGGATCGAATTTTCCGCGCCATCCGTCCAACACCTCCCAGCACCGGCAGACCAAGGGCTGCTTCGGATGTCACATGTACGATTACAACAGTCATGCTTCCTATAATAATGGATCGTATGGCGGCGGGACGGGCGCCGTATTCGTTCACGGCATGAACAAGCGGTATTACTATATCGAGCGGGTCATGGGCAATCCCAGCACGGGATTCTACATCGCGCAGAGTCCGACAGGGCATTACGCCGATGCGTTCGTCGCCGGCTATATCGCCGATATCGATTTCACGAACCGCCGCTGCTGGTCGGAGAATCCCGGAGACTCGGAGTTCTCCGCAAATTGCGGACAGAACCACAATGGTACCGCATACTGAATGACGATGCGACGGTCATATCGTCGGGCTGTTCTGCTCCTGGGAACCCTCCTCGCGGTCGCGTTTCTGCATCTGGCCCGGCCGCAATCCTCCTCGTCTCCTGTCCAGGATCTGATGCTGGCGGCACTCCTGTTGCTGCTGGCCGCGGTCATCGTGCAGAATGTGCTGCACAGAGGCCGCGCACTGCTGCGGGAAGGGTGGCGACCGAAAAAGCACACCGGGATTCTCGGCTCGCTGATCTTTCACACCGGGCTTGTCCTACTTGTGATCGGGATCGTCATCGACACGCTGTTCTCCTTCGACGCCATGTTCGCGCTGTCGGAGGGAGAACACTGGAACGGGGATGCGTCCATGCTTCGCAACGTCAGCGCGGGAGCATTCGCATCGACGGATCCTTTTCAGGGGGTCTCCTGTGCGCTGCTGGATTTCGAACCCCGGTATCGTGTCGCGCGCACGGCAACGCCGTCGGGACTGCTTCGAATTCAGGAAGCCAACCGGGAAGGCATGTCGCGTCTGCATGTCAACAGTCCCTATGAAAACAGTTTGTTCGCGGTGCATCAGGGAGAACACTGGGGGTATTCCGTGTCCATAGCCATCGGAAACGGAACACATGACCCGCTTTTCCGCGGATTCGTGCGTATCGCGACGACGTTCGAAAAAGGCCGTGCGCGGTTCACCGATAGTATCCGTCTGTCGGGAGAGGAAGTGCTGGCGATTGAATTGTTCCCCAATCACGGATATGAGGACGGTCGGATCGTCTCGCTCGGGAATGACCTCCAGGATCCGATGCTGCTCGTTTCCCTTCGCAGGAGGGGGATGGAAATCTTCCGCATCGCCATTCCCCCCGGGGCGCACGTTGAACAGGCGGGATACGGCGTGTCCTTCCATGCTGTTCGCTACTGGTCGCAGTTTGCAGTGACCACGCAGCATGGGACCGGGTTCCTGCTCACGGGATCGATGCTCTGTGTGCTTGGCCTGCTTCTTCGCCTGGTCGTACCCGGCGGGTCACTCAGCAGGAGAACGGCTTGCGTTGATCGAGGAGGTGGGAGCTGATGCAGATACCTGAAACGGTGCTCTTCTGGCTGGCGGTGCTGTTGTATGCCGGTGCCTTCGTATTGCTGCTCGTTGAACGGATTTTCCGGAGGGAGAAGGCCGGTATCGCCGCTCTGCGAACGATCCCGGCGGGCTTCACCGCCCATACGGCCGCACTTGTGCTTCGGTGGCTGGAGAGCGGATATCCACCCTTCGTGACGTTTTTCGAATCCGTTTCTGCCTCATGCTGGTTCGGTGTTCTGAGCATGCTCCTTCTCATCGCGTTTCGTCCGCGGCTGCGAAAGGCGGGCGTCGCCGTGCTTCCGGCGGTCTTTCTTCTCCTCGGCTGGGCGAGCACACCGTCCAATGCACCGAGCGAGCTGTCTGCGAGCCTGCACAGCGTATGGTTGTTCATTCACGCATCGTTCGCCACCGCCGGAGTCGGTGCCTTTCTCGTCGCGGCGGGAATCAGCGTCTCACGTCTTCTCCGTCATGGGGAGCTGAACGGGAACTCGGAAGAGGGACGGCGGACGGAACAGGCCGCGGCGCATCGATTCGTGTCAATCGGCTTCCTGTTGTATACGGTGATGATTCTTTCCGGAGCCATCTGGGCACGACAGGCTTGGGGACGGTACTGGGGATGGGATCCCATCGAGACGTGGAGTCTCATCACCTGGTTGACCTACGCGCTGTACCTGCATCTGCATTTTACGTTTCCGAAGCTCCGCGAGCGTGTTCTGGACTGGTACGCCGCGATTGCCGTGCTATTTGCCGCATTCTCACTCTGGGGTGTCGGATTCGTGTACCGCACCATTCATACGTACGGATGATCCCGTGGAGAACAGCGCAAGGCACCGGATCCTGATACGAGCCATTCTGCTTCCTCTCGCGGCGGGAGCCGTCATGGCCGCGGGATTGTATCTGGGCAGCCTGCATGTGTGGGGAGGCGTCGCCGAACGTATCCTTCGTGCAAGCGACACGACGCGCTATGACGAAGTCCCCAGGTACCTCGGGGCGATGGCGCTGACGGATTCCGGAGGAGCACTGCAGCCATACGCACTCGCATTTCATGACGGGAGACTCCATGTCTCGTACATCAACCGGTCATATATCGATGTCTTCGAACGGGACTTCGATACGAAGTCATCGATGACACTGCAGCAGCATCCCCGGCTGATCAGCGGTTTCGCCGTGGAAGATGACCGGCTCTATATCGCGGACCCTTCCCGGGGCTGCATCCAATTCTACCATGAAGACGGGAGACTGCTCGACTCGTATGCGTTTCTGCCGGATTCCTCCTCGTTTGTTCCTCATGGGATCTGCTGCCATGACGGAGTGCTGTATGTTACGGACACGCATGCCGGCATGCTGCTTGCCATTGCAGTCCGCAGTTCGGATGTTCGTATGGAGGGAGAACTGCTGTTCACCGCTGGTGGGCGCGGCCAATCACCCAGGCTCGTTTTTCCGGCCGCGACATTCGTCACGCCCGACGGTCGCATCCTGGTTTCGGATCTTGCGTCCGGCTGCGTGCAGGTCTACACCTGCAACGGCCGCTACGCCGTCTCCTTGACCTCCCCGTCCGGTGACGTGCTTCGGGGCCCGCATTCCATTGCCATGGACGATCTCCCGAGCGAGGAATTGCTGCGGAGAAACACCGGCCGGTTCGATCCCTCGGGTGTGCATACCTTCGGGCGCATTCATGTGGTCGATCGTGTGGCGAAGCGGGTTGCAGTGTTCGATGCACTCGGAACCGCACTGCTGCACTACGGGGGAGGGGAACTGCAGATTCCCAACGGGATTGCCATCGATACCGGACGCCGGCTGATCGTCGTTGCGGATGCCGGACAAGCGTCACTCGTATTTTACCGATACTGACAGACCGACGGAGCCCATGAGTATTCTTGTCATGCTGAATAATTACCTTCACGATTTCGCCGTTGCGATCCTCTTTTCGGCGGTGCTCGTTCTTGCGCTCATCGAGCGCATGAGCCGCGGAGGGCAGGGACGGGAGATCCATGCATTTGTCGTGCGGGTGTACCGGATGCTGACCAGGCTGGTCATCGGCGCCTGGGTCGTGATCATCGTCGGCGGAGCGGTGCGTACCGTAACGTACACCAGTTTTGAGTGGAGCGAGGCTGCCGGGAAAGGGCAGATCGCAGCACTGATGTTCAAACATATCCTGCTGGCCGTCTTCGTCATCGCGGGGACCGTGATCCACGTACGGCTGCGGCGCAGGTTTCGGAGCGAGAGCCCATGAAAGACGACCGTCGAACCGTATTGCTTCTGACACCCCCGTACCATGCCGGCGTGGTCGAATCGGCCGGGCGATGGATGCCGCTCGGCTGCGTCTATCTCGCCGGTGCAGCCCGGCAGGCGGGGTGGCAGGCGGAAATCTGCGATGCCATGACACTGCAGTACGGCCTGGAGGAAATCCGCGAGGTGGTGGAGGCCACAGCACCCGACATGATCGCAATGACCGCAATTACCGCGAGTATTCCCGCCGCGCTCGAAGTGCTGCATGATATCCGCCGGCGGCATCCTGATATCATGAACGTGCTCGGCGGTATTCATCCGACATTCTGTGCGGAGGAAATCCTGCAGCAGCATGCAGGGGGTGTCGACATCGTGGTTCGGGGAGAAGGCGAGATGACCTTCCGTGCGTTGCTGGAGGAGATTTCCCGTGGAGGGACGCTGCATGCAGTGGAAGGACTCTCCTTCCATGAGAACGGACGAGTCGTTCACACCGTATCGCGGGAGTTTATCAGCGATCTCGACAGCCTGCCGGCGGCATGGGATCTGGTGCGGTGGGAGGATTACCGCTATTACGTTCTCCCGGGATCCCGGCTTGCCGCGGTGAGCACATCAAGGGGCTGCACGCATGAATGCACCTTCTGTTCCCAGCAGAAATTCTGGCAACGCACATGGCGTGCACGCTCTCCCTCAGCCGTAGTGGATGAGATCCTGATGCTGCATGACCGCTTCGGCGCAGACGTGCTTCTTCTTGTGGACGAACATCCGACGCATGATCGTGAACGATGGGAGGAAATACTCGATCGCCTGATACGCGCGCAGCGCCCGCTCCACCTGCTGATGGAGACCCGAGTGGGAGATATTGTGCGAGATGCGGATCTCATGGAACGCTATCGCAAAGCGGGGGTCATCCATATCTACGTCGGCGTCGAAGCGACATCGCAGGAGACCCTCGACCGCATTCGAAAGGATATCAGTGTCGAGGAATCCCGCGAGGCGATTCGGCTGATTCATTCCGTGGGGATGATTACCGAGACCTCTTTCGTACTCGGTTTCCCATGGGAGAACAAGGAAACGATAGCAGCCACCGTCGAACTGGCGCTGCATTACGCTCCTGATTTCGCACACTTTCTCGCCATCACACCGTGGCCATACGCCGATATCTACTGCGAACTGGCGCCGTTCATCGCGGTAGAGGATTTTTCCCGATACAATCTTGTCGATCCGATCGTCCGACCCGAGAGCATGACGCTGGACGAAATCCGTCGTGCCATCGTGGACTGCTACCGGCGCTACTATATGAAGCGAATCCCCTACTACATGTCCATACGGGATTCATTCAAGCGGGAATACATCAAGACCTCCATGAAACTTATCATGACGAATTCCTTTCTCACCGGATTGCTCCGGGAAACCGGTGTCAGTATCGATCTCCCGTTCACCCATCATTCGAATTCACAGGACTGACGCCACCGGTCCCCGACTGATCCGACAGTTTCTGCACTGACCCGACAGTTCCC
>JAFGKR010000285.1 GCA_016928515.1 Bacteroidota bacterium
CATGACGGCGGAAGCCCAACCCCAACTGACCTTCATCCAGGGATCGAACTACACGCGTTCGATCCGCGGTGAGAACATGGTGAAACGATGCTCCACCTCTTCCACCTGGCTCCGATGCCCGTCACCGGGCGTAAGGCGACTTGCGGTACCGCTGCGCCAGGTCGTGCGACCCCCGGAAATCAGGCATGCGCAGAACCTTGTCGTACTGTTTCACTGCGTACTGCCGCTGTCCCATCAGGTCGTGTACCATCCCCATCCGCAGATTCCCCATCACCATGAATCCCGACGGCTCGTCGTCGAGCGTGCGCGAAAGCCGGTCGCTTTCCACCAGATGCTTCATCGCCGTTCCGAATTCCTTGCGCAGCATGGCGTTGTATCCGAGATAGTACAGCGCCTCCCGCTCCATCTTCGCGCTGTATCCCCGCTTCCCCTTCTGCACACGACTCCGGATCTCCGCGAACACGCTTGCGGCACGTTCCCAGTTGCCCAGCTTGATGTAGGTGCGACCCATGTAGCGGTGAAACACGGGATTGTCGGGAAACTCCTCCATGAGCTTCCGCGCGTATGTCAGCGCGGCGGACGGTTTGTTCTCCATCCCGTAATACACCTGCAACAGAAAGTACATCGCCTCCCAGTTGGCGAAACGCGCGTGTTCCGCTGCGTGCTTGAGTTCCCGGATCCCCCGCGCACGGTCGCCTTCGGGGAGAAACATCATCAGCGGCTTGAGGACGGAATAGCGATCGGGCAGCACTGCGGCATAATAATCATAGATCCCGGTTCCGAACGCGAGATCCGCGTTGTCCGGCGCAATCTCCGCCGCGTCCATCACCACCGGCAATGCCTCTTTTCCCCTGGTGGCGGCATTGATCCAGCTCTTGCGGTTGGCGTGCAGACGCCCCTGGAAGCCGATCGCCCCACCCTTGAAAAACAAACCGGCGATATCACGTTCGTTGCGGTCCAGTCGATCGTCACAGAGATCGATGACATCGTCCAGCATGTCGTGAAAACGACTGTCGCGGGACTCGTCGTCGATCTCGATGAGAATGCGCCACCACTCCACCATGGCGAGAAAGAAATGGCCGGCGGGATGGTCCGGGTACGCCGCGACGACTTTGCGGAATGCCCGGTCGGCGTCCTCGAATTTCATGTTATAGGTATCGCGAATTCCGGCGTCGATCAGCGTGGTCATGGCGGGATCATCGATCCATTGTGCGGACAGCCGATCCGGCGTCGTACCCACGAACAACAGGAAGGCAAGTATCGGAAGAACGTATTTCATGGCATTACCTCATGTTCTGTCTCATTCGTCTTTGCGACGGCATCTCCTGCGATCCATCCCCGGACTGCGGGAAGAAATAGGGTACCGGTACCGATCAGCAGCACGAGCGTGGCGAGGAGACCACCCTCCGGACCAAAGGTACCGCCGGTAAGGATGGCCGGGCCCGAGGTCTCGGTGATGAACAGACTGCGCTCGTGAATGCCGCTCACGGGAAAACCGAAGAGCGTACCGAGAGAAAAATTCCAACCGGTGTGCAGTCCGATCGCCATCCAGAGCGACCCTGTCACGACACGCGCCGTGCCAAGCCAGATTCCCGCCAGGAGAATGTTTGCGAATCCCATCCATCCGATCTCCGGATTCATGGCGTGCATGATGCTGAACAGCACGGAAGTCAGGAGAACCGCGGCTCCGGTGCTGCTCTGCCGCAGCAATACGTCGAACGGGTACCCGCGCAACAGGATTTCCTCGGCGAAGGAAACAAGTGTGAAAGAAACCAGGCCGAAGGAAAGGATGTGCAGAACGTGCATCAGCGGAAAACGGCCGAGGAACATACGCGCGCCCCCGGCGACAAGTTCCAGCAGGAGAAGCAGTGACATCATCAGGACAGCGAGGACAAAACCGGCAAGCAGCTGCCGCGGACTGCGAACGTTCCATTGCAGTCCGAGAGACGGCAGGACCGCGCGCCGGTCGGTGCTTCTCAGAAGGAGTATCGCCGGAAGGACGGCAGAGACAAGCATGATAAGAGGATTGATCAGGCGCCAGTCATGAGCAGGGAGGAATGTCGAAATGACATAAAGCCCGAGAAAGAGAAACAGGAACATCGTGAAGTAGCTGCTAAGCTTCCAGACAGGCCGGAGCTCATCACGCTTCACCCAGAAATCACTTACCGGTTCTGCAATCGGCGGTTCTTCCATGAGAACATTCCCACAAATCCCAGAAGAGACACAATGACGATATAATAGGGATGCAGCACTTCCGCCACAAACACATCCAGCGGGCGCAATGGCTGGTGAAACAGTGCAGCCGCGGCGAAGAGGACGGCAGTATCCACGAGAAGTTTCAGAAAAAAGAACAGCATGCCCGCCGCCAACGCCGCCGTGGATGTGACGCTGACGAGAGGATTCACGGCGGCAAAAAGAAAATACACGAACAGCAGAACGAGAAAGGAAACGAAGCGGCCGTCCTCATAGCGCCGCGTCTTGGACGCCCAACGGATACGCTGGCGGAGAAAATCCCGCATGCTTTCCGGTCCGCGGGTGCGGACCATCGCAGCCGGATGCGTCACGAATGCCGCATGGCCACCGTGCCGGTAGACGATCTTGTGCAGCAGGAATTCGTCGTCGCCGCTGTGTATTCCCTCGTTTCCCTCGTAGCCACCGACAGTGCTGAACAGTTCACGCCGGTACGCGAAATTCGCACCGTTGCACAGCCGCGGGTACCCGATCCCGAAGAAACCCGCTCCGACCCCCACCAAGCCCAGAAACTCCAGGGCCTGCAGGCGGGAGAACAACGTCCGGCGGCGGTCAAACACCACCGGTCCTGCACAGACATCCGCCCCATCGGTGAAAGGTCGGACGAGATGTCTCAACCAGAGGGCATCATGTCGGCAGTCCGCATCGGTCGTGACAATGATCTCCGTGTCCGCATGCGCAACACCCGCCGTCAACGCCTCCTTCTTCCCTTCCACCCCGTCCGCCGGCGCAAGCACACGGAAGCGGGGATCCCCGCCGACGGCTCCGTGTGCCGCTTCGCGTGTGCCATCCTCGGAATGATCGTCGATGAGGATCACCGCCATTTTTCCCGCTGCGTAGTCCTGCAACAGAAGGGAGTGAATGCAATCAGGAATGGTGTCTTCCTCATTGCGCATGGGGACGAGTACGGTCACCGTGGGAAGTGCCTCGTCACTGACGACAATGCTCTCCGTGGCGGAGAGATCCCTTCCGCTCTGTGCGGCAGGCACACCGGGGACGGTAGCCATGGATGCAGAAACAGCATCGCTCCCGCTGGGGTGCGCATGTTCCGAAGAAAGCGCGCGGAGTCCGCTGCGTATGCGGAACAGAAACAGCGCATAGACGGCGGTCAGGGCGGCGAAGAGGGAATAGAACGAATAGACGATCACGCGGTCGATTCCTGGGCGGGACGACGGAGAAGGATCAGAAGACCGGCGAGGCTGGGGAGCAGGATATTGATGGCAAACAGCAGCAGCGAAGCGCTGAAAGCGGCGGTGGCGAGGATCCCTGCATGGCCGAGCACATAGACGCTGGCACCCTCCCGGATCCCCAGTTCCCCGAGCGTCACCGGCGGTATGATGGTCTTGATCAGCATGATCGTGCTGATGCCGGCAATTGCGGAAAGAGGATCCACCGGTCCGAAGGCCAGGAGCAGCATGATGAACTGAAGAAGGAACGTCCCGTAGAAGAGCAGCGAAAGCAGGAGCAGGCGCTTCCTGACGGGGGCATCCACGCGGCGAAGTGCCTCGCGCAACTGCTGTACGCGTGAGCGTCCCTTTTTCCGGGGCGTGTCGGTCCGCGATGAGGAGCGACGCGCAGCGCGCAGGCGAAGCAACACGAATGCGACAGCGAGAACGGTGATCTCGATTCCTGCGAGCAGCAGAGGATCCATGAAAGGATGCCGCAGGCAAAAAAGCAGGAGGCCGAATGCACCGGCGGTGACTGTGACCAGAAGTGTGGCCAGTTTGTCAAGTGCGGTCAATCCCATGAGCGTCAGCTTGTCGGCTCCACGAACGGCGACCGCACGGCCGCCGAATTCCCCGATGCGTGCCGGCGTGACGATCCCGAAGGTGAAGCCGAGAAGCAATGAGGCGCGGGTATCATGTGCGGTGACGGTGGGATAGACGCTGTGCAGCAGCACGCGCCATTTCCGGTATTGCAAAAAGACATTGGGGATGAGAAGCAGCAGTGCGGCACCGATGTACAGCGGCCGCGCGGCGGAGAGCGTCGATAGCAGCGTTTCCCTGTGCAGGTTATGCAGAAGGAGGACGAGCAGCAGAACTGCTAGCAGCAACTTGCCGATCCATACAGCCCAGTGCCGGAAGTCGTCCGTACGTTGACTCATCAGTGATCGGCTCCTGCCTCCCCGGGTGGGCGGGTATGGAACGTTTGCATCATGACATCGACATCCTGCAGCAGTTTCTTCTTTTCATACCGCGGCGCGAACACCGAACCGTCGAGAAAATAGATGCGCTCGTGCTGTTCGTCATAAAACAGGTAGCTGATGAACGGTCCGCCCATCGAAAAATCGCTCATGCGCCACAGGCCTTTCATGCGGATGGCGAAACGATCCTGGAAGCGCACCTCGTCGAATTGCAGATGATTGAGCGAATCGATCACAACCCATGCGGAGTCATCGAAGGTCCGGTACAGGATTTCGGTCAGCCGGTTTCGCATCTCGTATGCGAAGGAATTCGTAAGCAGGCCGGTATCGGTCGTGTCGAGCCAGTGCACGAGCATCCATCGTTCTGTTTCCGCGGGTGCCTGGCGCCGCAGCAGCACGCTGGAAATCTCCGCGCTGTCCTTCCCCACGAACCAGCCGCGAATGACGGCGAGCGAAAAACCGTATTCCTCCATCAACCGGTCCTCGATATCCTCTTCACGCGGCAGCGACCACAGGCGGGCGCGTTCCCGTTCATCCCATGCCTGCTTGAAATAATATTCGAGCTTCTCGGCATTGGCCGCCATGAAATCGCGCAACTCGGACATCGACCGTGCGGTCAGATGCACCACCGTCTGGCCACGATACCAGAGGTCTCTTTTCACGAACACGTGCTGTTCGCCTGCGCGGACGAGATCCTTGACGGTGGAATCGAGTGCCGCGCGCATGTAATCACCCATGCGGTTCTCCGCGTCGAGTGGGGCGACGATCAGGATATTGCGTTCGCGTTTGTGGTCGAGCAGATCGCCAAGGTTGTGGCGGCGCAGGCGAAACCAGGATTCCGGTTGGGGGGTAAAGATGGGGCGGGTGAATGCATTCTCGATAACGTCTTCGAGTTCCGCGTAATCCGCGCTGTCGGCAATGACCGTGATGACGTCGTTCTCTCCGAGGGCTTCCTCCCTGGTTTCAATGCCGCATGACAGGAGGAGGAGACAGGCGATTCCAGCGGCGAACAAGGCAGGTGCTCTCATGTTATCCATCCAGGACATACACATTCATTTCCGGTAAAAACAGAACATACAAAAGCCACATGGCAGAACCAATGGCGACGGGAATGGCGAAGTTATCGTCGATGATGTCGAAGGAGAGCACTTCCGAGACGGCACCGATGACTGCGGCCACCGCGGCGATGATGTATTCAATCGGCGCGTACTGCACCTTCGGTGTAAAAAGGATGACGATGATCGCGGAGAACACGAAGGCCGAGGAACCCTCGAGCGATTTGTCGTTGTAGCGCCGCGTCCCATACCGCCTGCCGACCAGCGCCGCCACCGTGTCGGAGATGATGAGAATGGCGAAGGCGGTGATCGTGATCAGTTTCGGGAAAACGAGTACACAGAACGTCGCGGAGAGCAAAACCCAGCTCGCGCCGTTCAGGGTCTTCTTCTGTCGCGTCTTCTCATGCGGACGCAGCATCCGTCCAAAAATCCGGTGGTACAGGTGAAACGTCGGTTCGTGGTAGGATCGCAGGACATCCCCGATAACGAATATCAACGTCAGGGGAACGAGCATCATCAACGCGAGATCTTTCGGGATGAAGTAATATACGACCGGGATGGAGAGGGACATCATGTGGATGCCCTTGCGCATCAGTTCGAATTCAAAGGAGACATGCCCCGCCTGGTTCGGAGAAGTCGGCGGTGATGTCATGCACGCTCGTCCTTGTCGTTCCGGTTCCCGATCTCTTCCTGACGCTTGATCTCCTCGACTGCCTTGCGGATTTTATCCGCTCGTTCCTTGTCGATTTTCAGACGCTCCTCACCGGCTTTGCGGATGTCTTCCCCGTTGCCGTTCTCCTGCGTCTTTTTCGGCGGCAGATCCTCGCCGCGCAGAATCATGTCGATTTCCTCGCTGTCGAGAATTTCCCGTTCCAGCAAGGCATCGGACAGTCGATCCAGTGTCTCCCGATGTTCCCGCAGGATGTCTTCCGCACGCTGCATCCCCTGCGTGACGATTTCGCGTACGGCATCGTCGATTGCGACAGCGGTCTGTTCGCTGTAGTCGCGATGCTGGGAAATTTCACGGCCAAGGAAAATTTCCTCCTGCTTCGCGCCGAAGGTCAGAGGCCCGAGCGGGCTCATCCCCCACTCACACACCATCTTGCGGGCCAGCGATGTCGCCCGTTCGATATCGTTGCCGGCACCGGTTGTCAGCTGCCCGAAAATCAGCAGCTCGGCGGCACGCCCGCCCATCGCATAGGCGATCATCGCCTCGAGATAGGGCTTGGAGTAGGTGTGCTTCTCGTCGATGGGGAGATACGTGGTGACGCCGAGCGCCCGTCCGCGCGGAATGATGGTGACCTTGTGCACCGGATCCGCTTCGGGAATCATCTTCGCCACCAATACATGGCCCGCTTCGTGATAGGCGGTCATTCGCTTTTCCGCATCGGAAATAATGAGACTCTTCCGCTCCATCCCCATCATGATCTTGTCCTTCGCCATCTCGAAATCGCTCATGGTGACGCTTTTCATGTTGCGACGCGCCGCGTAGAGCGCGGCTTCGTTCACCAGGTTCGCGAGTTCCGCTCCGGCCAGTCCAGGCGTTCCCTTGGCGAGCACTTCAATGTCCACATCCGGATCGAGGGGGATCTTGCGTGTGTGGACCTTGAGAATGCCCATGCGACCCTTGACATCCGGCCGATCGACAACGATCTGGCGGTCGAAGCGACCCGGACGCAGGAGCGCGGGATCGAGCACGTCGGGGCGGTTGGTCGCCGCGATGATGATCACGGTACTGCCTTGCTCGAAGCCGTCCATTTCCACGAGTAGCTGGTTCAGCGTCTGCTCACGCTCGTCGTGTCCTCCTCCGAGTCCCGCACCGCGCTGACGACCGACCGCATCGATCTCGTCGATGAACACGATACACGGCGAATTCTTCTTGGCGTTGTCGAACAGATCGCGCACACGGCTTGCGCCGACGCCCACGAACATCTCGACGAATTCGGCGCCACTGATGGAGAAAAACGGTACTCCCGCCTCGCCGGCCACGGCCCGGGCGAGCAGGGTCTTGCCGGTTCCCGGAGGCCCGAGCAGGAGAACTCCGCGCGGAATTTTGCCGCCGAGACGCTGAAATTTGGCCGGTTCCTTGAGAAATTCAATCACTTCCTGGAGCTCGTACTTTGCTTCGTCGGCGCCTGCAACATCACTGAAGGTGATGCGAATCGAATTCTCGCTGACCATTTTTGCGCGGCTCTTGCCGAAAGAGAACAAGCCCTTCGGTCCGGCGCCCGCACCGGCCTGCATGCGACGCATGAAAAACAACCACACCCCGATGATGAGCACCCACGGCAGCAGGCTGATCAGCGTCTGTGACCAGATCGAGTCCTTCTCCTCGAAGGTCACCTCGATGCCGCGATCGATCCACTCCTTCTGCATGTCGGAATCCACAGTCCCGAGATTGACGGTGAACTGCGTGTCTTCAACGGTTTTGCCGTCCTTGGTCGTCAGCGGGTACTTCTGGTTCAGCGAAGCAACCATTTCAAAGTCGTTGAGGTTGGATTTGTACACAGTTGCGCGCACGATCTTGACTTCGGTATCGTCAAGCGTACGAACGTCCCCGCTGAGAAATTTCTGATACTGGGAATAACTGATCGCCGGTGCATCGGGCTTGGTGTTGAAGAAATTCATGGCGACAAACGCCACGATGACCACGAGCAGCCAGGTGAGGACCACTTTGGAATAACGCGCCCAGGGATTGTCCTCGGGCGGCTTGCCGGATTGCCGGTTGTCCTTGTTCTTCTTCGGACCGGATGACGAATCGTCGTCGTCGCGGGAACCCGGAAACATGTACCAGTGGGGATGCAGATATCGGGACATGAAAGACTTCACTTCTGGATAGGTGTCATTGTTCGTTGTCATGATTACTGTCAAGGATGTAGATCGCGGGAAGATTCCGCGCTTTCTGCGCGTAATCGAGGCCATAACCGACCACGAACTTCGTTGGGATCTCAAATCCGACATAGTCGAGTGCGTGCGTGATCTTCGTACTCGACGGTTTATGAAGTAATGTAACAATTTTCAGCGTAGCGGGGTTCTTTTTTGCGATCCACTTCTTCATGAAATCGATGGAATACCCCGTGTCGACGATGTCTTCCACCAGGACGATATGGCGCCCTTCCACCTCGCAATTCAGATCTTTCACCAACTTTACCGATCCGGAGGAGATCTTCTCCTCCCCGTAACTGGAGAGTTTGAGGAAATCCACCTCACAGTCGATGGTGATGCGACGAACCAGATCCGCGAAGAACATGAACGCGCCGTTCAGCACGCAGATGAATATCGGCGTGCTCCCTGTCAGATCACGGTTGATGGCATCAGCGATTTCCCGTATGCGTTCCTGAATGCGCTGTGCGTCGATGAAAGGGACGAAACGGTCTCCGCGAATCTCAACTTCATTGGGGATTTCAATCGGTGCGGTCATAATGCGTCACTGGAAATGGAATAATGAATCCGTGCAATATCCGTGCTGTCGTCGCGGATGCGGGCATGCTCGTCGAGGCGCACGCCGCAAACCCAGACGATGCCGCCTCCTCCCGCCAGGACGGGAATGCGAACCCGTTGATGCAGGGGAATGCCACTGTCGGCCAGGAAGGCGCCGACGCGCTTCTCCGACCCGAAACCGAGCGGGGTGAAAACATCCTCCGACATCCATGCCCGCAGCAGGAGTTTCTCTCCTGTGCGAGTAAGATCGATGTACTCCTCCGCCGGATCCCGGTGCATGCGCACCGCAGCGCGATCACAGCGTTCAATGGTGCACACCGCGGTCCCATGACGGAAGCGGCCATCGGGAATGACACATTGCGGTTCCACTTCGGTCGCGGGCATCCGGATGATGATGCGGGAAGACTCCCTGAAAGCGATAACGCCGCCTCGCAGGACGGCGCGCTTCCCGGGTTTGGCATCGATCAGATGCTTCAGGGAAAAAACCTCATCGAACATCCCTTCACTCCCGCGCAGGCGTGTCAATGCATGCCGGAGAAGGGACAGCTGTTCGAATTCAAAATACCCTTTCAACGGTTGAACCGCAAGAACGACGGCGTCATGCTGCTCTTCGAGACACTCTCCCGCGAGGCGATCGACGTGATGCGCAAGAAACGCATCCAGCGCCTGGAACAACCGCGCGGAGTCAACCATCACACCGGGCCAGGCGGCTCCGGCATAGGAACGCACTGCCGGAATGACGTGGTGACGCAGCCGGTTGCGATCATAGGCGTCGCTGTCATTGGATGTGTCGTGCATCCACGCGATGCCCTGCTGCCGCGCATACGTTTCGATCTCCGCGCGGGATACGTTGAGAAAGGGCCGAAACACATGCTCCATTTGCGGACGGATCCCGGAGAGTCCGGCCACCCCACTGCCGCGCAGAAAGCGCGCGAGAAGGGTTTCCGCCTGATCGTCGGCATGATGGGCGGTGAGAATGATATCGGCCTTCAACTCTTTACGGAGGTGTTCGAGCGCCTCGTAGCGGAGACGTCGCGCAACGTCCTGCACCGACCGGCCGCCGGCCTCGGACGCACTGCGGACGTCAATCCTGCACAAACGGAAATCCGCCCCTGCATCCGCGGCGAAGCCCCGAACGAACACGGCCTCGGTATCCGCCTCCCTCCGCAGGCCGTGGTGCACGTAGACGAAGGTCAGGTGCAGATCCCAGGGTTTACGCAACACCGCGAGGACATGTGCAAGGACGGTCGAGTCACAGCCACCGCTGACGGCGATGAGCATGCACGCTCCACGTCGCAGAACATCGTTGCTCCGAAGACATTCCGCTGTCCGGGTGACGAGCGACATCAGTTCCTCGCGCCGGCTCCCAGATCCTTCCCCTCCGGTTTCGGTTGTGTCATTTCCAGTTCCCAGTTCTTCAGCCAGGTCAGATCCTCCGCGAGCTGCATGAGCCGTTCCAGTGCCTCCTGTGTGACGGCGAGATGATTTCGCTGCACCGAGACGCGGAATTCGGCATTTGCGTCCTCGATGAAAGCCGTCACCATCGCGTGAAACTCGTGAACACTGCGGGAGAATTCCTGCTCGAGCTTCGCATACAGCTCGGTTCCGGACGTCTGACGACGCATGGTGACCTGAAGGCGTGTCAGATATTTCGCAGCGAACGCCAGATCGCCAATGGAATCGGGAGCGCCGCGATCGTTCGCATGCTGCAGGAAACGCCCGAGCATCGTCGTGTCGTGCAACCGGCCGCCCGTATAGGTGGAAAGGAGGTCAATAATGTCGCGGACCTGTGAGGAAACTTCCATACTGTATGAACGATTGGTGGAACAGGAGGTCAGACGGTGTAACATACGTAAATTCTGCGGGGATCAGAAAGTGCATTCGGCGGCCGTTTCCGCCTGGAACCGGAGAAGGTGAATTCTCGTAAAACCCGGGTGTCTCTTCCCCGGCACATCCTGCAACACCGTTGATTTTGTTGCATTTCAAGCGATAAAAAAGTAGTTTGACGTCTTGATGGCACTTCGTCTCCATAACCCCGAGTTTCAGTATTTACCTTCATAGTTTTCGCGGAGTATTATGAAACGCAGCTTCTTCCTTCTGCTGGTTGCCACTCTTTTCGCATCCGCACCGGTACAGGCTCAGCCGGAAAGCGTGGCCGAAGGCGTGAAATTCGTCTACTCGAATCCCGATGCGTCCTCCGTCTCACTCGTCGGAGATTTCAACGCCTGGTCGACCGAGGCGCATCCCATGACCAAGTCGGGCGAGGGAACCTGGACGACGACGATCAATCTCCTTCCCGGGACGTATCAGTACGCCTATTCAATTGACCGGAGCAGTATCGTCATCGACCCGGAAAATCCGTTGACCTTCGAGTCGATCGACGGACGTCGTCTCAACTCGCTGGTCTCCGTCGGAGACGACGGCAAGCTGCTGGTACAGGGCTACCCGGTACGGAAGAATCTGAACGACGACTACACCAAGACCGGGGGCACGGTGTATCTCAACCTGGTTTTCCGTCATCATGTGCCGTTGTATTACGATGCGGAGAAGGACCGGATCACAGCACCGTTCGTGCGACAGCACGCGTTACGCGATTACTTCGCGATGGCCGACATCATTCAGCGCTATCCCAATGTGCATGCCACGGTCGTCCTCTCCCCCACATTGCTCTGGCAGATTCAGGAAATCTACGTCAATCGTCTTGAACCCTACATCGAGGCGTACCGGCCGAACAATCCACGACACGCCGGAATGAATGCGGCACGATTCCTCAACGAGATGAAAGGCAAGACCGACCCGTGGATCGATGCCTGCCTGACACCCGCCGAACAGCTGACGGAAGAAGACAAAGCCCATCTCTACCGGAACGAGTGGAACGCATTCACGATGAGCGAAGTGCGTCTGCATCGCTTCCCCGAACTCATGGAGCTGTACGAGAAATGGCGCGACAGCAACGGCAATCCGGCCTATACGGTGGAGGAACTCCGTCTGCTCAAGTTCATGGCCATCTTCACCAATTTCGACAGCGAGTTTTTCGAGCGCCGCGTTCCGCTGATTCAGACGGGCACGCGCATTTACCGCTCTCTCGACATGCGTGACCTCGTGTCGTACCGCAGCGACGGCAAGTACTATCTCAAGCGCGCGATCACCGAGGATGACTGCCAGCGCATCGTCGCCTCGATCTGGTATGTCATGGCGAGTATTCAGCCTGCATTCGATAAAGCGAAATTCAACGCACGGGCGATGATCGGACAGCTTGAACTGGCCGCCACGTCCTACTCGGACGCCGTGCTGCCGCTGCTCATCAATTCCGACATCGCAAAGAACGCCGATCCGAACATCGAACTGCCGGCGACCTACGCGAATCCCGCGGACGCCGATGCCCAGCTGAAAATGTCGATCGCCGCATATCAGAAGTATTTCAACGCCACACCCACCGGCTACATTCCTCCCTACGGTGCCGTGTCACCCGACGTTATCCCGATGCTCAAGGACAACGGTTTCGACTGGTTCATCTCCGACGAACAGGTCCTTGCGAACAGCGCACCGAAAAACCTCCCGAGCACATTCCCCTACGCAGTGACCGTGAATGACAAGACGCTATACGGCGCGTTTGCCAACGGATTGCTGACGAACCGGATCAACTGGGTGTATCGCAATTATTACGCCGAGAATTCGGCCGATGACTTCATCTCCAACGTGCTGGCGATGGCGCCGAACAACACGAAGAAACATGCCCTTGTGACGGTGGTGTTCGAGGGGGATGAAGCGTGGGAGCACTATCAGCGCGACATCGACGGCAAAGGCATTATCAACGGCATTTACCGGAAGCTGAATAAGCTGTTCAAGTCGCGCGCCATTGTCTCTGTCACGATGTCCGAATACATCAACGGCAACCGCATGCGCGGCATCCCGGCGCACAAGCCCGCCGATTTCGATGCCATCAAGGAGCTGGCTGCGGGATCGCGCATCAACGGGAAGTTCAACCTGTGGATCGGCACCCGTGAGACGAACAAGGCCTGGGATTACCTGCGTCAGACACGGAGCAAAATCGCCGGTACGTCAGCGGCGGTGACTACACCGGAATATCTCGACAATCTCGCAACCCAGCCTTTCTCATTCTTCTATGGCGCGACCAGCCCGCACTGGATGGAAGCGTTCAACAGGAATGCCCTCCGGCAGATGAACCCCAAACCGTTCGAAGAGAGTTTCCGGACCATGCTCACACAGGCACACACGCTCGCCGGACTCGCCGCACCAACCGGTTTCGATGCATTCGTCAATCCGGCGGATTTCAAACCGGATTGGACGGCGCCACGCAAGCGGACACGCGTCACCTTCATCTGTCGCCTGGTGGATCGCGAAGCGATCACGTCCGTCTTTGTCGCCGGCAACCGCAAGGAACTGGCCAACATGGAACCCAACACGGTGCGCATGTGGGACAACGGTGAGAACGGCGACAAAAATTACGGAGACAACGCCTGGACGCTGGTCGTCGAACTGGATGAGGGCGACCTGCTCTACAAGTATTCGAATTCCGGCGGTCAGGGCACCTGGGACGGTGCAGAGACCTTCCCCGACGAGTGGCGTCGTATCACCATCCAGGGCGACAAAATGACCGTCGAGGATATTTTCGCCCGCATCAAGAATCGGTACTGATTTCGATCAGCAGAGACAGGAAACTGTTCACCGAGTACGGAATACCGTGCGGTCATGCATCGTCCCCCCGAGGCGGGGCAGCATGACCGCACACCTGCTGTCATCCTGAGCCTGTCGAAGGGTGGCGGTTTTTTCGGTATCCACGTGTACGCCACAGTCTTCCATCCGCAGCAACGATGAATTCCCCTATCCCTCTCTACAACAGGATACAGTACGGCAGGGACGATCTCATCCGGGACATCGCGGAACGCGTTGACCCGGTGGATCTGACAACAATCATCGGGGCCTACGAAATGGCATCGAGCGTGCACGAGTTCCAGGTACGAAACGATTCCACGCCGTATTTCTGGCATATCTCACGCGTCGCACGTATCGTGGTACAGGAGCTGGAATACTACAACGGCGATGTGATCTCCGCCTCGCTCCTGCACGACGTGCTCGAAGACAGCGACATCATTACTGCGGAAGTTATCAAATACAATTTCAACGCGTATATTTCCTATATCGTTGAAGTCCTGACGAAAAAGATTCACCTTTTCGGCGTGCAGCGGGAACAATCCGATCAGGAATACATCGAACGCCTGCGCTTCGCCAGCGTGGACTGCAAAATCGTCAAGTTCGCCGAGCGCCTCGATAATTACCGCTGCCTCGAGTACGGCGTCAAGCGGAATCCCTTCCGGTATATCGAGGAAACCGAGCGTGACTACTATTCCATGACGGAAATCGACGATCACCCGATGCTCCACCGCATGATCGAGGAAATGGACCGGATCAAGCGGAAATTGTATTCGTAGGACATCATTCCGTCCTCCCGGGCACTCGATTCCTCACAGGGATACACCGGCGGCAGAGACCGCCCTCTCAATGCGTCAATGCAACCCGGTGTCACTGATTGCTCTTCTGTCGTACTCGCGAATTCGGTCATGAGAATCCTTGTTCAACGCGTTTCACGTGCCCACGTCACCGTCAGCGATGAATGCACCGGCAGGATCGGCGCCGGACTGCTCGTCCTGCTCGGTGTCAAACACGGGGACACCGTGGACGACGCCCGCTACCTCACCTCCCGCCTCGCGCGCCTGCGCGTTTTCAACGACGTCGAGGGAAAGATGAATCTCTCCGTCGAGGATATCGGTGGATCGGTGCTCGTCGTCTCGCAGTTCACTCTGCATGCGGATACGCGAAAGGGGAACCGTCCGAGTTACGGACGTGCCGCGGACCCGCAGCTCGCAGAACAGCTCTACGAATTGTTCGTCGCGGAGCTCCGGGCCATGCTCGGAGCGGAACGCGTCGCCACCGGCCTGTTCGGCGCAATGATGCAGGTGGAACTGGTCAACGACGGTCCCGTGACGGTGATGGTGAAAAGCAAATCCGAGTACCGGCATGACGAAGAGGACCGGTAATCCAGCGGACTCAGGGAATACGTCCGCGGAACGAAATCCGCAGACGGAGCGCTATGGTCAGCCCCGTATCCTGCTCGTCTTTCTCGACGGCCTCGGCATCGGCGTCAAGGATGCACGACGCAATCCCCTGTTCACCGCTGATCTTCCATTCCTCCGCGCGCTTTTCGATGGCGCCCTGCCCTCGCTTCGCAACCGGACGCTGCAGCACAACAGCGCGCTCTGTCTCCCGTTGGATGCCCGGCTCGGCGTCGCCGGACTCCCGCAAAGCGGAACGGGACAATCCACCCTGTACACCGGCATCAACACCGCCCGCATCATCCGGCAGCATTTCGGTCCGTATCTCTACTCCACGTTGAAACCGGTGGTCGAAGAGCACAGTGTCTTCCGACAGCTCTGCATGCAACATCCGACGCGCCGCGTGGCGCTGGCCAACGCATTCCCGCAGCGCTTCTTCGACTATCTCGCCGGTCCGCGACGGCGCATGGTGGCGGGCATGTACGCTGCGCTGACGGCGGATGTACCTTTCCGCGACATCGAGCATCTCAAACGAGGGGAAGCCGTTTCGACGGACATCACCGCAGAGCGCTGGGCACACATCGGTCATCCCGACGCACCGGTGATTTCTCCGCGGGAAGCCGGTCGTACTCTGGCGCGCGTCGCCGCGAAACATGACTTCACCCTCTTCGAATATTTCCTGCTCGACAAGGCGGGACACGACCGCAATCCCGCCTTCGCTGCAAGCGTCCTGCAGAAGGTGGATGCACTGCTGCAGGGCATCCATGATGCGGTACCGCATGACAAACTTCTCGTGCTCGTCACCAGCGACCACGGCAACGTCGAGGAGATCGGCATCAAGACGCATACCCGTCATCCCGTTCCACTCATCCTGTTCGGACGCAGCGACGGTTTCGACACCAGGTCGCTCCTTTCTCTCTCGGATCTCGTTCCTGCCATTCGTAGCTTCCTCCAATAATATTCGCGCACGATCTTAGGGAGATCTCACATGCGCCGTTCGCTGCGCCGGCTCGCCGTGCTTCCCGCGGTCCGTTTTCTGCTTCCGTTCGCCTCCGGCATCCTGCTGCACTGGCATCATCCCCTTCCCGCCGCTCCACTGTGGCCGATCTGTGCTTTGCTGCTCCTGTGCACCGCGCTCCCGCGACTGCCGGTGCCCTCCGCACGCTTCCGCGCGTTGTCCGCCGTGCTGCGACCTTGCTCCGACATTGCTGCCCTTCTTCTTCTCGCCTGCGCCGGTATGCTGCACTGCAGCAGCGCACTCGCTACGCGGGATACCGGATTGCTGCAGTTCGCGGACAAACGGGAACGCGTACTGCTTACCGGTGTGGTGGCGGAAGATCCCCGCGTATCTCCCGGGAAGCTGCGCTTCCGCATGGACTGCCGCCGCATCGTCGACGCAGATACGCTTCCAGTCTCAGGACGCGTCCTGGTCAGTTACCGGCGCAGCGCATGGGACGACGACGATACGCTGACGCCCGTCCGCTGGGGAGATGTGGTAACCCTGCGATGCCGCCTGCGCATACCATTGCCGCCGCAGAATCCCGGCGGCTTCGATGCGCGCACGTGGATGATCGGCGAAGGCTGCCTGCTGTTCTGCGGAGTTTCGAAAGGTGCGGACCTGCAGGTGGCCGGATTCGAGAATCCCGGTCCCGCTGCACGCGCCATCACAGCCGTGCGCGCCGCGGTGCGGAAAACGCTTCACGCATTGTATCGGAAGGAACATGCCGCATTGATGATCGGACTGCTGCTGGGAGACCGTGGTCTGATCGATGAAGAGACGATGGAGGATTTTCGCACGGCGGGAATCATGCATATCCTCGCGGTATCGGGACTGCATGCCGGCATCATCCTGCTCATCGTGTTCATGCCCCTGGAACGACTGCGTTATCCGCTTCGGGCGGGCATCGCATTGCTGGGGCTCTGGTTTTTCGCCGCGATGACCGGACTTGCGCCGCCCGTGGTTCGCGCCGCGTTGATGAGCAGTCTCTTCCTCGGCGGTGTGGTGCTGCAGCGTCGCAGTGATGCGGTCAACGCTCTCGCCGCCGCGGCGCTGATCATCCTGCTCGCCGATCCGACCGCGTTGCTCGGGCTGAGTTTCCAGCTCTCCTTCACCGCGGTGCTGGGCATTCTCATGTTCCACGAGCGCATTCAGAACGCGCTGCTTCGGCCGCTCCCGCGACATCTGCGTCACGGCGTTGCGGCGGTGCCCGCCGGACTCGCGGCCCTGACGCTCAGTGCGCAGGCGCTGTCCATGCCGTTGCTCGCGAGCGCCTTTGGCCAGATCAGTCCCTCCGGCATCCTCACCAATCTTGCCGCCGTGCCCATGGTATTCATCGCCGTCACCTGCGGTGTGCTGTCCGTCGTCACGGCCGCGCTCCCCTTCCTTGCCGTCCGTTTCGCCGCCACCGCCGCAGCGGCGCTCGACATCATTCTGACCAGCTCCGACATCGCTGCCTCATTGCCGTTCGCCTCCGTGTCCCTCCCGTCCGTGCCGTCACTTGCGTGGCTCGGATATGTTCCTCTCCTCTTCTGGTTCACCGCGTATGAAGGACGCCTGCGGCAGAAACTTGTTCTCCTCACCTGCTTCCTGCTGGCCGGATGGTCGGTCAGCCGCACGACCATGGATCCTGAAGCGCTGCTGCGCGTGACCTTCCTGGATGTGGGACAGGGGGATGCGGCGGTGGTGCATCTGCCAGACGGCGAAGCGATGGTGATCGACGCAGGAGCCGCCACGGAAGGATACGATGCCGGAGAGCGCGTCATCCTCCCCTACCTGCGGCGCTGTGGTGTGCGGCGACTGCGCACTCTCGTGATCACGCATCCGGACAATGATCATCGCGGTGGAGCCGACGCCGTGCTGGATGAGCTGCAGGTGGACGACGTTCTGCTCGGTGGTTCCTGGCCGGAAGACGGGGCGGCAGGCACGCTTCTGAAGAGCATGCGTGCAATGGCTGACAGCGTGCGTGACGTTCGCGCCGGAACGCGCATCGTCCTGCCCGGAGGTGCCGTGTTGTATGTCCTTTCACCGCCGGAGGGTGAACACTGCGAGGCGTCGAATGAACACTCGGTGGTGTTTCTGCTCGTCTACAGGCAAACACGCATCCTGTTCACCGGGGATGCGGACATCGAAGCGGAACAGCGCATGGTCGAGCGGTATGATGACCTCCTGCAAGCGGATGTGCTGAAGGTGGGACATCACGGCAGCGCAACAAGCAGCTGCGCCAGCTTCATCTCTCACGTGCGTCCGAAACACGCGGTCATCAGTGCGGGACGCAACAACCGCTTCAAGCATCCGGATGCACTGGTGCTCCGGCGCCTGCAGCTCGCGGGTGCCGACATCCACCGCACGGATATCGAGGGTGCGGTGATCTTTGTGTCGGATGGGGAAAGGATCCGGAAGGAACACTGGAGGGAGGATGGATAGCTCTGCTCAGGTCTCGCTGGTTCCACGTTCCGTGAGGGAACACCGCTGCGACCGCTCCGGGAACATGGCGGGGACATTGGACGCGGAGCGTCCGGTCTCGCGTTCCGCCGCGGAGCGGTGGAACGAGCGCGGATACATCACCCTCAGCCTATCGTGAAGCGGAAGCCAGCTCGCGCATGATGGCGCTCACCACTGCGCGCTCGTCCGGATCGTAGCGCACGTCGGTGAGCGTGAGTCCGTGCGGCGGAGCGAGCATCGGCGCCTCGCTGCGGTCGCGTGCAGATAGAATCTCCGCAAAGCGTCCCGGCGTCAGGCGTCCCCGGCCGACCTGGATAAGTCCACCGACGATGCAGCGTACCATCCCTTGCAGGAAGCGGTTCGCGCGGATATGGAAAGAACTGACGCGCTCCCCCTCCTCCCAAACAACACTGAAAACATGACAGTAATGATGGGTTTGTTTGGGGGAAAACTTGGAAAAGGCTACGAAGTCGTGTGTTCCATGCATGCGTGTCACCGCCTCCCGAATGTGATCGTGATCAAGCGGCGCGTAGACGATCCAGTGCGTTCTGCGTTCGAGGGAGACGCGCTCCTGCGCAATGCGGTAGACATATGCGCGGGACGACGCGGAAAATCGTGCGTGAAATTCCGCATCCACTTCCTCCGCATGACGGATGCTCACGTCCTCCGGCAACTGGGCGTTCAACGCGCGCGCGATCGTCTCCGCATCGAGATGCGTCCGCAGATCGAAATGTGCCACCTGCCCGTCGGCATGCACCCCGGCATCGGTGCGCCCCGCTCCATGCACGCGTACCACCTGGCCGAAGAGATGCTGCAGCGCATCCTCGACGATGCCCTGCACGGATCGTCCGTTCGTCTGCAGCTGCCATCCGACGAAATCCGTTCCGTCATACTCGATGGTCAGCCGGAAGCGCGTGTCGCGTGTGTCCCTCCGTTCCATCGATGATCGCTCCACGTTCATGTCCGTCTATCCGTTCGTGTGAGTTGAGTTGATCGGTTCGTGTCAGTTGATGCAAGATACGCACACACGGCGTCGAAGTCCTGTCTGTTCTGCCGCATGCGCGTACCGACCTCCTGCAGCAGCGTGTCGCCATCGCGGGAGCCCATGACAGCGGCGAGACGGGTGCGCTGGTCATCGTCTTCAGGAAGCAGGTTTCCCGGCAGA